>CAJXXJ010000469.1 GCA_913062745.1 uncultured Phaeodactylibacter sp. | reverse complement strand
CCCGCCGGTATCAGCGGCAAACGGAAAAGCGCCTGGAAGAACAGGGGGCGGATCTGGACAGCAGCGAAAAGTTGCAGGAGCACAAAAAAACATTCAATGAGCGAAATTCCGTCTATCGAGCCCAACTCCGAAACAATGTGGCAGAAGCCAACGAACGGCACCTTAACCGCATAGGCCGAGTCAATGAATTGATCAAAGCGGCACAATCCCTCGACAACTACCTCAATGCCTATAAGGCACTCAATACCTATATCGACCGGTGGATAGTATCTACCCCGGATAAGGACGCCGCCTAACCCCACTTCTCCATCACCAAACGGACCCTATGAAACGTTTTTGCATTCTGATGTTGCTGCTTCCGGCAGTTTCTTTTTCCCTGCACGCGCAAAGCCTGTACGAAGATGCGCAGCGCCTGGTACGCAGCCGTGACACCCTGATGATGCCCGCCGGAACATACGGCGCGGCACATAAACGGGCTTACGCCGAAATAATGGCCATCCTGCAGCACTACGACGGCAGCTACCGAGACAGTGCGCTCACCGGCACCAAACTGCTGAAAACACCCTTTAAATATGCAGATAACGAACTGCTTTGGGAGTGGCTGCCCATCGACTCGCTCGGCAAAAGCGGGCCCCTGCTTGCCGACCCGGAGTTCGCCCAATTTTACAGAAGCTCCACCGACAGCATTCAAAGCAACCCCCACCGGCAACGCATGCTCAAACTGATGGTAGGGCCGCACGCGCATTCGCCCGCCGAATACCTTTCCGTGTCCCGCACCCTGCAGGAGTACAGTGTGCCGCCGGTGCAAAGCCAGGTATACCTGAAAGCCGCCGCGCAGGAAAGCAACCGCAACCTCGATGACGGCCTGCTAAATACTGACGACCTGATTGAAGGGCTTTTCCGTTTTGTGGTGGAGCGGGCGCAGCAGGAAATCGCCATCTCCTTCATGGACCGCTTTCTGGAGGACGAGGTGCCACCGGTAAAGCTGCTTTTCCCTACCGTTTTTGACGAAGTGAAAACCATAGGCTTCAACTACTCTCACTCTTACCTGGAGCGGATACGGGCCGGCTTTTACCAGGACCTGCAGTTGCTGAGCGTAAGGCTGCCTACGGTACTGCTCAAAGAGGAGCGCTTTGAACCCCTGCAGCGCAACCCCATCGTGTACAATCTCCTGACGGTCTACTCTATCATTGGCTTATCGCAAAACGACCTGCCCACCGGGGAAGTCATGGCCGTCACGCACCGCAACCTCTTTGAAAACTACCTGCAAAACCAAAAGCGCCGCAACCTGACGATCGCACTCAACGGAAAAGGGGGCACCGACTATGTGCTGCTGAGCGACATGGCTGATTCTGCCTATACCCGTATCAAAGCTATCTATATCGCATTGAACCAAGCAGAAGAGCAGCTGGAGCTGGAACTCTCCAGGCTACAGTCGCGCAAACGCCAAAGTGGCATTGACCAGGCGGAACCAGCCTTTGACCAACTGTTTGACGAAGGCTATCAGCTGTCGAGCCTGCTGGGGGAAGACCAGGCCTATCCCCTCAACTTTTTGCCGGACCTGCTGCGCGGCGAACTGAATAGCGAACACATCATGGGTATCCGCACCGTAGAGGGATACGACCGCTACTTCAAAAAAACTTATACCGAAAATCAGCTGCGGGCAGCCGGCCTGGAGATCGCCCGCTCCCTCTACGGAGGCAACTGGTACGATGGAAGCAGCCTAACTGACCTGCTGGAAGCCTGGGTGGAGGATTTGGCGTTGTACCGGCGGGAGCTGACCGACTATCAGTACGAGCTATTCCCGGAAGACCAGCCACAGTACAATTTTGACAACCTGGAACGCAGCCGGCGCATCTTGCAGGAAACCATACAGAAGGTGAAAGCAGACTGGGGGGAAGAACTCAGCCGGCAACAGGCACTGGCATTCGATCTGCTGGCTGCTATCATGGGCGACACCGTATACTACAGCAGGGAGGATATTGAAGATGAACAAATGCTGTTGCAGCTGGAACGGCCCGGAGAAAATGTTTCCCTCAGCGAAATCATAGACCTGCGCTGGAAACAGATCGAGGCAGTAGAAGAACGCCTCGTCAGCCTCAATGCAGAACTCCTGAAAAAAACCAATCAGGAGGAAACAGAAGACAGCATTCTAAGCCGGTACTTCGAAAGCAAAATACAGCCTGCCCCCTATCAGGGTATCCGGGCTAATATTAAACTCCTGGAGCAGCAACTGCAACGGATGCGGCAGCAAATCGAAGAGGTCGACAACAACTATGCCGGCCTTGAAAACCAATTGCTGAGCAATGCAGAGCCCATGCTGTTTCTTACCGAGGCCCTCGGGCAAATGATGTACTGCCTGGCTGCGCCCGGCGAACAGCAGCAGTGGCTGTCGCGGCAACAGTTAGACACGGTACTGGCAGACGATCAGCTGCGGTCGGCCTTCATGGGGCTCCTCTATCAGCGCATGCGCAGCATCCGGCAATTCCGGCAGCTCTCCCCGCAGGGGCTGGCACAGCTGGTACAGATGACAGTGGCGGATCTACCGCGGCTGGCTCCGGCTGAAAACGCCCTTTTGGCATTGCCGGACTCCCTGGCTTTTCAGCGTAAAGCGTCCTTTATTGTGAACACCCTGAGCCGTCTGGTGGAAACCCCGCTCCTGGTCGACCCGGTCTATCCGGACAGCATCCGTACGCTGGCCACGCAGTTCCCCATACTGGAGCACAGCCCAAAAATCGCGGGCGAAGTGACGAACTTCGTCCACCATATCAACAACAAGAGCCACCGGCAGGCGATGGGGAGCCTGCTGCGACTCTTTGCGGAGGTGAACACGATTGTCGCCACCACACAGAACGGAGAGGAAGAACTCAACAAAACCATCCGCTTCCTCAACAAGTACGGATTCTTTGTCGCTGGCCTGGTGGACGCCCGCAGCGGCCCGGAAGTCAGCAGCCTGCTAAATAATGTCTCCGACCCGCCCGGCAGCTCGCGGCTGAAGCGGCGAACCCCCTGGTCCATTACCCTAAATGCTTACGCTGGTGCTTCCTTCGGCTATGAAACCTGGGAAGACGATCAAATGGGCATCGAGGAAAGTTTTTGGAACGTAGCCCCCACCCTGCCGCTGGGCGTAAGCTTTAACTTCCTGACCGGCCCGGGGCAGCCATCGGTTTACGACGAAGACGGTGTGCGGGTCCAAAAGGCGAAACGGCCGGGCTCCTTCTCTGTTTTTGCCGGTATTATTGATCTGGGCAGCTTGCTGAAATTCAGCCTGGAAGAACAGACGCTTGGCAATACCGACCTGACCTTCAAAAACATGTTTAAGCCAAGCCTGCAGTTTATGTACAATTTTCCGCGGTCGCCCTTTTATATGGGCGTAGGGGCGCAGTTTGGGCCGCACTTCCGCGACATTAATGATGAACAGGAGCCGCTACGTTCTACGCGGGCGTTCTTCAGCGTGGGCGTAGACATCCCGGTGAAAACTTTATATCTGCGGTAATTTTTTGGGGTTAGGATTTGGATAACAACAGCTACCCGTATAAATTTGCGTCCCGGTTGAAACGATTAGCGGCCTATCGACGTTGATCTTTCAGCAAACGGTGCAGCGTTCTGCTCAAGTGCAGAATCAGCGCGCACCAAAATTATAATATGTTCGGGGTGTAGCGCAGCCCGGTTAGCGCGCGTCGTTCGGGACGACGAGGCCGGAGGTTCGAATCCTCTCACCCCGACTAAGCACTTTGGCGCTGGCTCCTGTAGTCAGCGTCATTTTTTATTTGCAGCAGTCTTGCTGTTTTGCCACCCTAGCTCAGTTGGTAGAGCAATACATTCGTAATGTATGGGTCGTCGGTTCGAGTCCGATGGGTGGCTCAATTTGAGCTCATGTCGATTCTGATATGGGCTTTTTCTTTTTTGGCTCACGATCGTTCCCATCTCTTCAACCGCCACACAGCGGGCGAGAAGTTCATCCAGACCGACCGCAGGGAGCGTCAGGAAGTCCGATGGGTGGCTCCATTGAAGCTCATGTCGATTCTGATATGGGCTTTTTCTTTTTTGGCTCACG
>CAJXXJ010000468.1 GCA_913062745.1 uncultured Phaeodactylibacter sp. | reverse complement strand
GTTTACGGACCCGCAGCCGGAGCCGCCGGCACAGCCCCGTCAGCCGGAGTACGAAACTACTGACAACTATAACTATTACCCGCAGGATGGTGTGAAATCGCCCTATCCGAACGATACTCCGACGATGTACGACAGCCCGTCTCCGCAGCGGCCCGTACAAACGGACTACAGCCGCCGTACCGCCTATTACGTGAAGGATGGCGACACCCTGTTCAGCATTGCCCGCCGTTATAATACGACGGTAGAGCGCTTGCGCGAAATCAACAATCTGGCGAGGGGCGAAGTCCTGATCCCGTATCAAAAGATTTTCCTGAACTAAACCGCTCTCTGATGAGCGGCCCGGCGGAGCTGTTTCCCACGCAGGAGGCAGCTCCGTTTGTTTTTATTTGGCTTGCCCGCAGCAAAACCTCCGTACTTTACTTAATTTTGGGCGCAAATGACCGCAACCAACTATGGGCTTACTGATATTCTTCTTCCTGCTCTCCATACTCTTCTCCTTCCTATGCTCGGTCTGGGAAGCAGTACTGCTGAGTATAACTCCCTCGTTTGTGGAGGTACAGTACAAGGAAGGGACCACCACCGGGAAATTACTGAAATCATTCAAGCAGGATATTGACCGCCCGCTCTCGGCCATCCTTACCCTCAACACCATCGCGCACACCGTGGGCGCAATCGGCGTGGGCGCGCAGGCCGGGAAACAATTCGGAGACCAGGATATGGTGCTTGCAGGCTACCCTCTGCCCTTCAGCATTGAAGCGTTTGTAGGCGCTGCTATGACGCTGGCCATTCTGATCCTTTCCGAAATCATCCCCAAAACCATCGGCGCCAATTACTGGAGGAGCTTATCCAGCTTTACGGTACGCTCGCTCAACATTATCATCTAACCCCTTTATCCGCTGGTATGGCTCAGCCAGTTCATCACTAAAGCCCTCAAAAAGGACAAGGAAAAGAGCGTACTCAGCCGGGCTGATTTCTCCGCTATGGCGGAAATCGGCGAAAAGGAAGGCATCTTTCGCAGCAACGAGTCCAAAATCATCAATAATCTGCTCCGCCTGAATACCATCCGGGCAGAAGACATCATGACGCCGCGCACGGTCGTCAAGGCCGCCAATCAGGAAACCATCATACAGGATTTCTATGACAAGAACCAGCGGCTGCAGTTTTCCCGTATCCCGATCTTCGCTGAGTCTAAGGACCATATCAACGGCTTTGTGCTTAAGGACGAAATCCTCAGCAGTATCATCCGGGACAACGGCCAGGCACCCTTACGCGACATTATGCGCGAAATCCACATCGTCAACGAGCAAATGCCGCTACCGGATCTGTTCAACCGGATGATGGAAAAGCGCGAGCACATTGCCCTGGTAGTCGATGAATTCGGAGGCATGGCCGGCATCGTCACAATGGAAGATGTCATCGAGACGCTACTCGGCATCGAGATTGTGGATGAGCAGGACAATATAGAAGACATGCAGATGCTCGCCCGACGTAACTGGGAAAAGCGCGCCAAAGTGCTCGGCCTCCTGGAAGATATGCGGGGAGAAGAACAGGGCAGCAGCAAGCACACTGATGATCAGCCCGGGCCGGGCCAGGAGGACGAAAAGCGCGGGTAAGCACTCCTTTTTATTTTACCTTCTTCTTCCACTGCTCCAGCAGCCAGGCTTTATCCGTCAGCGGTGAAGTCTGCTGAATACGCTCTCCCAGCGGCTGCAGCTTTTCCGGGCGGCGGCGCACCAGCTGATACAGCAGCTCGCAAAAGTGCAGGAAGGTCTGCTTGATTTGCCCGGATAGTTCCTTGTTGCGTTTCAGGAAAATGGTAAAGGCGGCGAGCAGCGACAGCAGGGGCTCCTCTTCATCCTGTTCGTAGTATATCTTAGCCAGCATGGTGCGCGCGCCGAGGTAGTAGTTCAGGTCGGAATAAGCTACCTGATTCAGGTGCAGCTGCGCCTCATCGTGCCGCTCGGTGTAGTAGTACAGCTCCGCCAGGTTGTAATGCAGTGCATTCTCCCGGAAGGCATCCGGCAGCCGGGGCGCGTACCGCTGTATGAAGTTTTCAATCCAGCCGTAGCGCTTCAGGCGCAGCGCCAGTTTCACCACATTCGTAAAAGTCCAGGGCGACAGTTCCTCTTTTTCCAGCAGTATGCCCTGTTCAATGCCCGTAGTGTAGAGCTGTAAGGCTTCGCCCACGTACGCCTCTTTCCCCCGCCGTATCTTGCGCGCGCAGTAGTTGATCGTCACATGGTAAATTTCCTGCAGCCGCGCCCGGGATACCTTTTCAGAAATTTCTTCCAGCTTGCTGCGCAGCCGGCGGAAGTGCGACTCATCCGCCTCTTCCTGCAGCGCTTTGAAAATGAAATAGTAAATTTCAATAAGCGGCTCCCCAAAAAACGCCTGCGCCTCCAGATGCTGAAGCCAGTCCGGGCTCAGGCCCGGCTGATAGTCCGCTTGCAGTATCGCCTGCCGGTCCAGCATCGCACAGGCAAACATCAGCCGCTTAAGGAAGTAGTAACGGTCGAGTTGGTCCGAAGCTTCCTGCAAGGCAGGGTCATAACGCCGTTGCCGCTTACGCTGAAAATCCCGTTCCCGGGCTTCCGCCCAGCGCAGCCGGCAGCGGAAATACTCCGCATCCTTGCTCTCTTCCTGTTTCAGGGCTTCTTCCAGCTGCCGCTCCGTCTGCCGGTACGCTTTATGAAGCCCGCGCTCCGAAAGCTGGTCCATCAGCAAACTCGAATTGCGCAGTCCCTCGCTGCCCTGCTGCTCAGCCAGCCAAAATTGTTCCAGCAACTTATTGAGCCAGCTCATACGATACCGCAGCTGCTTATCTTCGTACTCCTGCCCGGGCAAAACAGCCTCAAACGCAGCTTCCTTATCCAGCGGGCCAGCCGCAATATCCGGCCAAAACTGAAGGAAGTACTCCAACAATACTGATAATTCCTCCCGCTGATTGTAATAGGGCGAACGCACAAACTGCCGGAAACGGCTGAGCTCTTCCTGCTGCAGTTTTGCCAATCCCTGTACCAACTTACTCTGCTCCATCATTCTTCATTTGAGACGAAAGCCACCAAACCGCACCGCATCCGCATCGTATATTTGCCCATCCCGGATTGCTACAAGAGCAATACAGGCGATATTTTTACTCTTATTTTTGACAAATCTCTGTTTCAAATAAAGATAGCTCAAATGTTTTAGTGCTCCAAAACCTTTTTAGGCTGAAAACCTGCCGATGCTTTTTAATACCCGAGCTTGGCAAGGCTTAATTTTTATTTGACAAATCGTGAATATTGTAGTTGCTTGCACCCGCTGCCGGTCGTAAGTTTGCAGCAACTGAAAATAATACACCGCATGAGTTTACGCAAAAACACCCTTCTGGCCGGCATCCTCTCTGCCCTGCCGCTTTTTATGGCTGCCCAACAGATGTACCCCGGAGATGCCAGCAACAACGGTATTGTCAATGCAGTCGATGTACTGTACATCGGCCTGGCCAATGGCGCTGAAGGCCCAGGGCGGGAAGGAGGAACTACGGTATTTACCGCACAGGACTTTGACCTCTGGCCACAAAACTTCCCCGATGGCACCAACTACGGCTATGCGGATAGTGACGGAGACGGAGAAATTGAAGACGACGATATTGAGGCAGGAGTTGCATTCAACTTTGGCTTAACCACCGGAGCACCACAGATACCGGACCCTTTCGCTAACGCCGCCCCCGGCAGCAACGCCCCGGCAGTCCACCTTATCCCCTCCTCTACCCTGGTACAGGAAGGCGCAATAGTAGATATCAGCCTGCAGCTGGGAGACGACAACCTGCCCATCCAAAACTTCTACGGAGTGGCATTTAAATTCAGCTATGACCAGGAACTACTGCAGAACGACGGCCTGGAGTACGACGACCTGGACATGAGCTGGATCAATGCAGATATGGCGGAGACAGAAGATCTGTTTGTCAATGATCAGGATGCCGGCACCTCACAGCTGGCGATCACCCGGCTCAATCAGACCACGATCAGCGGTTCAGGCGAAATAGCCGAATTCAGTATCTTTATTGAAGACATCATCGTAGGGCTCACCGTG
>CAJXXJ010000467.1 GCA_913062745.1 uncultured Phaeodactylibacter sp. | reverse complement strand
GCGATCAAATACGCCTGCTGACCGGCATCAATCAGGTCGATGATTACTTTACCGAACGCTTTTCGGCGGCCTTCATGGGCTACTTCAGCCGTCTGCAGTACACTTTCCGGGAGCGCTACCTGTTGGGGGTTTCCGCCCGTTACGATGGCTCCTCCCGTTTTGGGCAGGCACAGCGTTACGGTTTCTTCCCGGCGGTAAGTGCGGGGTGGATTGCCGTGGACCAGCCATTCCGGCAGGGGCATACGCTCAATTTCCTAAAATTCCGCAGCAGTTTTGGCCTGACCGGTAATGCAGGCATAGGCGACTATGCAGCGCAGGGGCTGGCACGGTTTAACCTCAATTATCTGGGGCAGAGCGGGCTGGGCATACAGTCCCTTTCCAACGAATCGCTAAGCTGGGAGGAAAACCGGCAGTGGAACGCCGGAATAGATGCAGGGCTGCTGGACGGCCGGCTGAGCGCAACGCTGGATTTCTTTATCCGCGATACCCGGGGCCTGCTGATGGAGCTGCCGGTGCCTGCAACCAACGGCTTTACGCAGCTGCTCAGCAATGCCGGGGAAATCCGCAATCTGGGCCTGGAGCTGGCGCTTGACGCAAAAATACTGCAGGGCCCGCTGCAGTGGGTGGTGCAATTTAATGCCTCCTGGCTGCGCAACCGGGTACAGGCTTTGCCCGACACTGACGGGGACGGGCAGGCAAATGACATACTGCTCAGCAACTTCAGCCTCTTTCGCCCCGGGCAGCCCGCCGGTGCCTTCTACCTGGTGGAATATGCCGGGGTGGACCCCGAAAACGGTGATGCACTCTTTTATGACCTGAATGGCAACACGCTGGCGAACCAGGCACCACCTTCCAACCGGAGAGTAGCCGGCAACCCTGTCCCGGACCTCAGCGGCGGCATGGGCCATGAGTGGCGGTACGGAAGGGTGCGGGTTTCAGCTTTCTTTCATTTCAAGCTGGGCCACCAGCGGTATACACTTAATAACGCTATAGAAAACAACATGAGCGGCACCGCCAATCAGCTCCGCACACAGCTCAATGCATGGACGCCAGAAAATCCGGTGACCGATGTACCGCAGGCGCGCCTATGGCAGGTAAATGGCAGTCAGCCTTCCACCCGCTACCTGCACGATGCCGACTTCCTGCGCCTGCAAAACCTGATGCTGTCGTATGATTGGCCGGTGGCCCGGCAGCCGAGACGGCAGCTTCGCCTGTATATGAGTGCGCAAAACCTTTGGACCTGGACCCGCTACCCCGGCCTCGACCCCGACACTGAATTTGCCGGCATCCAATCGGCGGCGCAGGGCTATGAGCTGTACAGCCTTCCGGCTTCCCGCATCATCACCTTCGGAATAGAATACACCCTATGAAATACCTGACTTACTGTTTAATGACACTCTTGCTGCTCCTAGCTTCCTGCTCCGGACTGCTGGACCGCTCGCCGGAGGATGCCCTGGCGCTGGAAGACGCCTTCGAACGCCCGCAGGATCTGGATCGCGGCCTGATTGCTGCGTACAACCTGCTTAGCACCGAGTCGCTGTGCGGCCGCAACCAACTGCTGTTCGCCGACCTGATGGGCAGAAATGCTACACTGAGTTTTGGTGATTTTTCGGAGATTGGCGAGCTGCAGATCAGCCCGTTCAACAGCCGCGTGCTGGAGCTATGGCAAGGCAGTTACCAATGCATTAACCAGGCCAACCTGCTGCTGGCTTCCATCGGTAAGGCAGCGCAGGCATACCCGGAGTTTTCGGCGGAAGACCAATCCCGGATCCGGGGCGAAGCACAATTTATCCGGGCTTACCTGTACTACCAGTTACTGCAGTACTTTGCCCGCCCCTATTCAGAAGATGCCCGCGACTCCGTGGGCGTGCCGCTCATGCTGGAGCCCGTGATTTCAAATGCCGGCCTGCAATACCCGGCCCGCGCTCCGGTCGGGCAGGTATACGAACAGCTAATTGCCGACCTGCAGGCTGCAGAGGAGTCCCTTGCCTATCCGGCAGAATACGGCCGGGCGGGGCAGGCTGCCGTTCAGGCGCTGCTGGCGCGTATTTATTTGCAAACCGGCCGCCATACGGAAGCCGCAGAGGCTGCACAGCGGGTGCTGGACGGCCCCTTTGCCCTGACTGACGAGCCGGCAACGGTATACCGGCAGGAAGGCTCCTCAGAAGAAATATGGTTTGCAGTAAGCGGCACAGATAACCCCATGTTTGCCGGGCTCAACTGGGCCTACGGCGATGCATTTGTCAGCCCGCTCCGGTTGCAGCAGACTTCCCTCTCCCAGGAGCAACTGCAGCGCCTGCAGGCGGAGGGCTACCGCGCGGTCGACCTGCGGGATACCGCTCAGGCGGGTATAACAGCCCCCCTCCTCTCCGGAAGCCCGTCAAAATGCCTGAAGTTTGAAGATGCTGAGCTCGTGGATGATGCGCCGGTTTTCCGCCTGTCGGAATGTTTGCTTATCCGGGCCGAGGCAGCTTTGGAGCTGGGGGATGACGCTACCGCCGCCGCCCTGCTGAATCAGCTTCGCCGCCGGGCGTACCGCATTACGGACGGTGCAGGTACGGAAGTGGCTGATGGACTGGCATTGATCGAATTATCGCCGGAAGCGCATACCCGGGAAGAGCTGTGGCAGTTCCTAAAGCAGGAGCGGCACTTAGAACTCGCTTTTGAGGGGCACTACCTGTTTGACCTGCAGCGCTGGCGGCAGCCCGTGCGCCCGGGCGTGCCCTGGGATGATCCCCGACTACGCCTCCCCATCCCACAACGGGAGCTGGACGTAAACCCGAATTTGGTGCAGAATGCGGGGTATTGAGGGGGGCTTTTGGCTACAGCCGGTAAATATCCTGCAATTGCAGTGTTCCGGCTTCAAGCACAGGCACTTCCGCTTCGGGAGCACTAAATTCCTCGATCAGCCAGGTGCCTTCTGCGTCCTGGCGCCGGTAGCTGATGATAGTAGTCGATTCGCTGTCGATGTACAGGATTTGCTGAAGCGCCGGCATGGTTTTGTAATGCTGGAATTTCTGCCCTAAATCAAAATTGCGGGTATTTTTGGACAGTACTTCTACGATCAGTTTGGGGTTGACCACAGCGGTCATGCCGCCTTTTAAGGCAACGCGCTCCACCTGCCCTTCCACTACGCTGCAATCGGCATTGAAGTAGCGCTTCCCGGCTTCGAGGGTGGTGATGGGGAGATTACTGCCGAAAATCTGGCAATCGCTTCCTTCCAGTAAACTGGCTAGCAAGTGGCCGATTCTCATAATCAAGGCTTCGTGTTCTTCCGTTCCATATCCCATAAATGAGAGGATTTTGCCCTCGTCGTACTGCACGGGGTACTCTCCTTTCTCCAGAATACAGAGAAACGTGTCCCAGCTGGCTTCCACGGCGAGTACTTCGCCCATGGGGAGGCGTTCTTCGAGAGTGAGTGGTATGGTGGTGGTGTCGGCCATGATTCTAAGTTAACTAGGGTAAGATACGAGTTTTGGGGAAGATTTGCCAAGAAATGGAGAATGAGGGTATCCACTGGGTAGAGGGAGCTTGATTAAACAGTAAACTTTTGTTAACTTTAGACGATGAATTACTTACAGGAAGGACTTAAAAAGATAATTAACGCCCTGACTGCTGAGGATATCGACTATATGATAGTTGGTGGCTTTGCTGTCAACTTCTACAATAGGGCCAGATTTACCGTAGATATAGATTTTGTTTTGCAAATCCACCCGCATCACGTTCTGCGAATATTGCAACACTTTCCGGATTGGATGCCATTTTTGGAAAGCTTTGAAAAAAGTGCAAGCAAGGGTCAAGTGTTCAATATTACCGACTTTGAGACAGGAGTAAGGTATGACTTCATGACTTATCAAGACTCAGACTATAATTGGACGGCATTTGAGCGCAGAAGGAAAGTCGATTTTCTAGGAATAGAATGCATGATCGCCTCTGCTGAGGATCTCATCATTTCCAAACTTATATGGTATGGTATGTCCAAGAGCGAAAAGCAGCTTGCGGACATTACTTTCCTTCTGGAAGAAGAGGACCTTAACTATCAATATCTAAAGCTTTGGACTCAGCGACAAAATATTTT
>CAJXXJ010000466.1 GCA_913062745.1 uncultured Phaeodactylibacter sp. | reverse complement strand
TTGCAATTCAGTACCGCCTCATTGCAACTCGGTAGGCTTTTGTTGAGCGCCGCGGCTTTTTGCGCCAATTTGCAGTCAAAAGCACCGCATTATGAAAACGATCACCGCCACCATCACTATTTGTCTGCTGTTCTTTGTCCAGCTCGCTGCTCAGACCATCATTGCCGGGCGGGTCAGTGTGGAGGAAGGCGAGCCGGCTATCGGCGCCAATGTCTACCTCCGGGGGACTTTCAGCGGTACGAATACCGATGCGGAAGGGCGTTTCCGCTTCACCTGCACGCCGGCGGATAGCCTGTGGCTCATCGCTTCCTACATAGGCTACCAAAGCCAGGAAATCACCCTGCTACACCCGAAAGACAGCCTCTGGCTCGACATTTCGCTACAAGCGGAAGCCAACGAACTGCAGCAAGTCGTCATCACGGCCGGCTCTTTTGAAGCTGGCGATGAGAAAAAAGCAGTGATGCTGCGCCCGCTTGACATCGTCACGACGGGCGGCTCCAACGGCGATATCGTGGCGGCGCTTAACACGCTGCCGGGCACGCAGTCCAATGCCGAAGACGGCCGGATTTTTGTGCGCGGCGGCGATGCGCACGAAACGCAAACCTTCATCGACGGGCTGCGCGTGCCTAACCCCTACACCAGCAATGTGCCCGACCTGCCGGTACGGGGGCGGTTTTCTCCTTTTATGTTCAAGGGGACCTCTTTCAGCACGGGCGGATACTCAGCGGCTTACGGGCAAGCGCTTTCCTCTGCGCTGGTGCTGGAGACTAAAGATTTACCAGATGCTTCCGTAACCAGCTTGTCGCTCATGAGCGTCGGGCTGGGCGCTGCCCATACCGAGCGATGGGAGAACAGCTCGCTTTCCGCTTCTGTCGACTATACCAACCTCGGGCCCTACAACGGGCTGGTACCGCAGCGCATCGACTGGGAAGACCCGGTTACCGCGCAGGGGGCTCAGGTAGGCTTTCGCCAAAAGTTTGAAAACGGCGGCCTGCTTAAAGCACAGGCAACCGGGCAGTGGTCTGGCTTTTCCATGCGCTACCCGCAGCCGGACAACCCGGCAGAGCATTCGCTGCTAAAATTGCAAAATGACAACTACTACGGCAGCGCTACCTACCGGCAATTGATACAGGAAAAGTGGCGCATCGATGCCGGTATGGCGGTGGGCCACGACACCGAAGGGATCACCCAAAACTTCCGCCTGCAGCGCGATAATCAAATGCTGCAGGGCCGCGCCATGGCTACCCGCTACTACGACAATGGCTGGAACCTCAAGCTCGGTACCGAGTGGATACACACGCACTTCGACGAGGACTATCAGGAAGCTGAAAACCAGTTCGTCACCCGGCTGCGGGACGACTACCTGGCCGCTTTCGCGGAAAGCGAGGGCTACCTGGGCGAACACTGGGCACTGCGTGCCGGCCTGCGCTCAGAATACCAAAGGCTGTCCGGCAGCCACCGCCTGTCGCCCCGGTTGTCACTGGCGCGCAAGGCCGGCGAAAACAGCCAGTTCTCCTTTGCCTACGGGCACTTCTACCAGCGGCCGCAGGAAGAATGGCTGCGCTATACTCAGGAGGTACAGCCGGAGCGCGCGGTCCATTACCTGCTCAACTACCAATACCAGAAAAATGGCCGCAGCCTGCGCCTGGAAGCCTACTACAAAAGCTATCACGAGTTGCTGCGCTTCCCGGCCGGGCAGCCCTGGCTGGCCGACAATAGCGGGCGAGGCTACGCGCGGGGCGTGGACTTGTTTTACCGGGATAACGAAAGCATCAAGTATGTGGATTTCTGGATTTCCTACTCCTTTCTGGATACGGAGCGGGAGTACCGGGATTTTCCTCAGGCTGCTACCCCCGGTTTCGCCGCCCGCCACAACTTATCGGTGGTCTACAAACACTGGATACACGGGCTGCAGACCAGCGTGGGCGCTACCTATACTTTGGGCAGCCCGCGCCCCTACGACGACCCGAATACACCGGTATTCAACGATCAGCGTACCGCTGCTTTTCAGGATTTGAGCATCAACTTCAGCCACCTGACCGAGCTGTTCGGGCACTTCACCATACTGCATGTATCGGTCAGCAATGTGCCGGGTTTCAAACAAAGCTTCGGAGAGCGCTTCAGCGATCAGCCGGATGCCAACGGGCGCTTTACCTCGGCGGCTATCCGCCCCCCGGCACCCCGCTTTTTCTTCGTCGGGCTATTCGGCTCGATGGGCGATGGGCAGACCTTCGGGAACTAGCCGGCATGCATCGTACAGGCATATTTCAGCAAAAAAGAATCACTCATTTTCCATAACCATAACACCACAATAATCATGACACGTATTTTTCTTACCACCAGCTTACTGATTGCCGCATTAACCCTTTTTGCGCAAAGCAATGCCTACGAGCAGGCTATGGAGCAGGCCGTAGCCGAATTGCAGGCCGCCGAGCAAACCCGCGATTTCCGCAGCCCTGCCAATACCTTCGAGCGTATTGCACAGGCCGCGCCGGAAGGGGAGTGGCTGCCCGCTTACTATCAGGCTTACGCACAGCTGATGCTGGCTGTAAAAGCAATGGAGCAGCAAAATCCGGAACAACTGCAGGCGCACCTGGACAAGGCACAGATCGCTATTGAGCAGGCGAAAGCCATTGCGCCCGAAGAGGCCGAAGTGCACGCGCTGCAGGGCTACATCTACACCGGCAATATCTGGAGTAATCCGCAGGCCAACGGGCCTAAGTTCAGCCCGAAGGCTACCGGCAGCTATCAGAAGGCGATGCAGCTCAACCCGGACAACCCTCGCCCGCACCACCTGATGGGCATGCACCTCTTCTTCACGCCTTCCTTCTGGGGCGGCGGCCCGGAGTCTGCCCTGCCACACCTTAAAAAAGCAGAGGAACGGTTTACCTCATTTGAGCCGGCGAGCAGCCTGCATCCGTCCTGGGGGCAGTATTTCAACACCGAACTGCTGGCCAATGCTGAGGCTGACGAGAAGTAAGCGCATTATTCAACCCATAAAACACTTTTGGCCATGAGAATCTTTTTCATCACTATTACAGGATTAATGTTTGCTCTGCTGGCTCATAGCCAGGATGCGACATTCATTCAGAATTTGTCTGCTGCGGCTGCCCAGGTAAGAAACTCGGAAACCAGCCAGGATTTTGAGGCCGCCGTGCGCTCGTTTGCAGCATTATCTGAGCAGGCTCCGGAGGGTGCCTGGCTGCCCGATTACTATCTGGCCTACGTTCATATCAGGCTGGCGGCAGCTGCAATGGATGAAGGAAATACAGCCGGCATCGCCCGGGCACTGGATCAGGCGCAGGAAGCATTAGACCGGGCAAAGCGCGTTGCTCCCGGGGAATCGGAGATAGTCGCGCTGCAGGGTTACATCTACACCGGGCGCATCTGGGAGTCGCCCATGATGAACGGCATGCGCTACGGCAGTAGCTGCGCAGAGCTGTACGAGCAGGCCATTGCGCTGGACCCGCAAAACCCGAGGGCGCACCATCTGATGGGGATGCATCTGTATTTCACGCCCCGCTTTTTCGGCGGAGGAGCAAAAAAAGCCTTACCTTTTCTGGAAAAAGCTGCCGCCCTCTACGCCACACAGCAGCCCGGCCTGCCTGAGCCGTCCTGGGGGCAGGCATTTAACGATCAGCTGTTGAGCCAGGCTCAAAAAGAGCTGGAGCGATGAGCGGTAGCGATATAAGCATGAGTACGAATTCAAAGAACAGCCGCACGGGTGTTTGGGGGTCGGGCCTGCGGGCCCTCGCCCTGCACTTCTTCCTCGGGGGAGGAGCAATTACCCTCTTCTTCGGATACGGGGCGGTGCTGGAAGGCAAGTGGCAAGTATTTCTGGGCAGCCTGCTGCTCAACGGTACGCTCTGGGTAGCCATTGGGCTGGGGACGAGCTGGCTGGTCAAATGGATGGACCGCTGGCTGCCCTGGCTGGAGGCGCCGGTAAAACGCACCCTCCTGAGCATCGTATTCATGCTGGTGTACGCCCTGAGCATCGCTATGGTGGTGCTCAGCCTGTACGCCCTGCTCCGCTTTGGCATCGGGCCATTGGATGCGATCCGCAACGCTGGCTATACCTTCCCGCT
>CAJXXJ010000465.1 GCA_913062745.1 uncultured Phaeodactylibacter sp. | reverse complement strand
CAGCGCCCCCTGACCAGGCGCAGGCCAGCTACCTCCAGGTAATCTTCGTCTACCCAGTGCATAGTCGTCATCAGCTCGAAGCCGTTATCATCGTTAGTAGTCTGCCAGGTGCCTCCGGACATAGGGGAGACGAAGCCGATGAAAGAGGCCCGCTCTACTTCCGGCATAGCATCCACCTCCTTTTTCAGGCGTTGCTTCATATCCAGCAGGGCCACGGTATCCCTGGCGATCTCCAGATTTTCAAAGTTGAAGTGGGCCACCCATACCTGTTCCGTCTCGAACCCCAGCGGGGTGTTGTACTGCCGTACAAAGCGGAATACGATGGTGAAAACCGCGAACAGGATGATAAAGGCAAAGAAGATTTCCAGAAATAACAGGAAGTTGCTGCGCTTCTTATTCCACAGCAGTTTTATAGTATGGCGTATCATAGCTGATTTTGCTTTATGGCGTTAACGATTTGGATGCGCGACATGCGCCAGGCGGGAAGCAGGCCGGAAATAATGCCGAAAGCCAGGCAGATGAACAGGCTGTAGACGAATACCGGCAGGTTGAACCGCAGCGTGGTATTGGGCAAAATGCTGCTGTCGTTGACCAGATACAGCATGCCCAGCGCCAGCATCAGGCCGATAAAACCGCCGATAAAGGTCAGGATGATGTTTTCGAAGACCAGCTGCAGCAAAATATGCTGCGAGTGCGCCCCGTATGCCTTACGGACCCCGATCTCCGCCGAGCGCTCCATGATCCGGCTGACATTGAGGTTGATGAGGTTGAGCGTAGGCAGCAGTACGAAGAGCAGGATAAGCGCCCCAAATACGATAAACATCACCTGCTGCGAGCGCTCCGGATCGTCATTCATGTAGAAAAGGGAATGCGCGTAGCGCCCCATGAAGTCTGCAGGCATCAATACCAACGTATTGTAGGCATCCGGCTCAGGCATGGCCACCTGACTGGCGATACGTTCCAAATCCTGCTTGATTGTTGCTCTGCTTTCGATGCTTTGCGCCAGAAAAACCATTTCGAAGGGCCCATGGAAACTGTCGTCATTCAGCACCACCGGGTTGGCCAGGCTTAGCGGCAGGTAGGCTTCACCGGACAAAAAGCCTTTCGAGTTGGACAATTCCTCTACGATGCCGATCAGCTGAAGCTGCTTGCCGTCCATTTCCACATACTGCCCGAGCACACCCTCCGATGTACCGAAGTAATCCAGTGCGGCCTCCTCGGTGAGCACAACCACCAGCCCTTCGTTTTCCACCTCTTCCTGCCGGAAGGGCCGGCCTTCCAGAAATTGAAAGTCATAGATTTCCCAGAACTGCTCATCAGCGTACACGGCTTCGAAGGTGAGCTTTTTACCGTTGATGAACAGGTCATAGTTGAACATGGAGGAATAGATGCTGTGGTTCTCCGCCCCGGCTACATCGTGCAGGTATTGATCCGCAAAGGAGTAGCTCAGGGAGGAGGAAGAATAGCTTCGGTTGCGGTTATTGATAACCGGCGTGCTATCGTAGGCCATCTGCCCCTCCACCAGCGTGGAATCTATCTGATAGACCGTATCCTGCGCTTCCAGCTTCATAATGAGGCGGTCCAGAAACACAAGGCGGTCGCGGTCGCTCAACGGCTGATGTGCGCCCAGCTCTGCATCCAGAAATGCGGCCAGCAGGATGAGGATCATAAGCGTGAAACTGATGCCAAAGAGGCTAATGCCGGTAAAAAACCGCCGGCGCCCCAGCACCTTCACCGCCATTTTGAAGTAGTTGCTAAACATGATCAGATTGTTTTTACTGGGTTTCCGGATACTTGCTGCCCGTCGAAGAGGCGGACCAGGCGGTGGGTCTTACGCGCCATCGTCTCATCGTGCGTCACCATGACGATGGTTGCGCCCTGCTCCTGATTGAGGCGGGTGAGGATGTCCATCACCTCGTTGCCCATCGCGGAGTCCAGGTTGCCGGTTGGCTCATCCGCCAGAATGATGCGGGGCTGCCCCACGATAGCCCGGGCAATCGCCACCCGCTGCTTTTGCCCGCCGGACAGCTGTGCCGGGAAATGCTTCATGCGGTTGCTCAGGCCGACCTGCGTGAGTGCTTCTTCCGCCATCCGCCGGCGCTGTTTGCCGGAAACCCGGCGGTAAATCAGCGGCAGCTCGACGTTGTCGATGACCGACAATTCGTTGATGAGGTGGAAGCTTTGGAAAATGAAACCGAGCTGCTCATTGCGGAAGCGGGCGGTGGCTTTAGAGTGGTAGTCCCGGATTAGCTGGCCGGCTACCGTTACGCTGCCTGCGGTGGGCTCATCAATCATACCCATAATGTTGAGCAGGGTGCTTTTCCCGCAACCGGAAGGGCCCATGATGGAGAGGAATTCACCATCGGGGATTTCCAGGTTGATGTTGTGGAGGGCGGTGGTTTCAATGACTTTGGTTTGGTAGACTTTGGTGACGTTTTGAAGGTGTATCATGGCGTAGGTATTTTTGAAAAATTACAATTCAATTAAGGTCAGCTCCTGCAGCAGGTAGTAGGCCTGCCAGTAGTCGCCCAGCGCAAAGATATAGGTCCTCATCGCCAGGTCTTTTTCCTGCTGACTGATGATGAGGTTGGTGATATCAATACCTCCGAGGCGGTAGCTTTCCCGGGCGATGCGGAACCGTTGCTGCGCCAGATCGGTCAGCTGTTGAGCCAGCGCAACTTCCTGCTGCAGGTTTTGCAGCTGCTGCAGGGTCTGCCGCAGGTCGTTGCGAAAATCCAGTTCGTCCTGTTGCACCTGCTGCTGCTGCAGCTCCAGGTTGGCGCGCTGCAGGGCTACCCGGCTGCGCTGTGCTCCCCAGTCGACCAGCGGCACGCTGAGCTGTACCTGCAGCAGTTGTTCCTGCAGGGGCGACTGATAGACCTGCTCCAGATTGCGCGCCGAGCGGGTCCAGCCGATGGAAGCGACCAGGTCGGCCTGAAAGCCGCCTTCGCCTTTAGCCTGCGCTACATCCCGCTCTGCTTCCATCAGCTGACGGCGGTAGCGCTCCGGCTCCGGCCGGTTGCGGAAAGCCTGCGCTACGGCGGTTTCCTGTTCCAGGCTCAGCTCCGGCGGCAGGCCGGGGCGCTTGGGGTAGGGCAGTTCTGCGTTGGGCGCAAGCCCGAGGTAGGAGCGGATTTGCGCTGCCCGGTCCCGGTAGTTCTGCCCGGCGTTACGCCGGCTGCGTTGTGCCGAAAGCAGGTTGACCTGCAGCTGCATCAGGTCGCTGTCCGAAATTTTGCCCAGCGCATGCCGCTCCTGAGCGATTTCGAACAGCTCCTGATTGCTCTGCTGATTGGCAATGGCGATGTCGAGTTCCGTACGGGCGTAGAGGTAATCAAAAAACAGTCGGGTGGCTGCCGTACGGATGGCGGCCCGGTCGGCACGGTACTGCTTCTGTGCCTCGGTGCGGCGCAGCGGGGCAAGCCGCTGTGCCCACCTCTGCGCATTGAACCCTAACAAGGGCTGAGACAAGCCGACGCGCACCGGTGTGCCATTGTACAATCGGTTACTACTCTGAAAATCGTCGAAACGCTGCAGGTTGCTCTGCACAAAGACCGTCCCGCCGGTAGCCGGGATGACCTGCTGCAGCCGTAGCCCCAGCGCACTGTTGTTATTCTGTATGGGCTGAAACTGTACGGTGCCATCGGGCTGCACAATTTCGCTTACCGTCCGCTGGTAGTTGGGGAAGTTGGCGGTGGCCATCAGCTGCGGGCGCTGCCCGGCCTGGAAGAGCCGGTAGTTGAGCTCGGCTATCTCCAGCCCGGTTTCTGCCTGCTGCCGCCCGAGGGTACGGGCTTCCGCCAAATCCAGGAATGCGCCCAGCTCCAGGCTGTCCGGCAGCGGCTGTGCAGACAGTGCCAGGGTGCTCAGGGCGAAGTATAGGGTGATCCAATAGGTTTTCATATGTTGCTCTTTTCCGGTCATTCTGATATCGGACAGGGCGGCTTGTTATTCCCCCAGTTTGATGCGTTCCAGGTGCTCGTAAGGCTCCATATCTGAAATGATGACGCGCTGCCCTTCCTGCAGGTCGGTTTCCACTAGTTCCACGTAATCGACATTGGTGAGGCCTACCCGGGCTGCGGCACGGAC
>CAJXXJ010000464.1 GCA_913062745.1 uncultured Phaeodactylibacter sp. | reverse complement strand
AATTGCAAATGAGCGGGATGAATCGCAGGCGGGGGCTGCGCGGCAGCGCTATTCTTTGTACCTTTGTGGCATGGAAGAACACATCATACGGGTGCAAAGCTGGCAGGAATTACAGGAGGTGCTTTACCACGATTCGTGGAATGAGACCCTGCTCCGCTACCGCTCAAGTTACGTATACCGGGGGCTGGAAGATATGGACTACGAGCTGACCTCCACGCTCAACCGGCTTGGGGAATCGCACCTGGAGAAGCACTTGCTGCGCAACTTCCGAAAGTACTCCCACAAGCAGATCAAAAGCGAGTACACTTCGATCTGGAACTGGCTGGCGCTGGCGCAGCACCACGGTTTGCCCACCCGCCTGCTCGATTGGACCTACTCTCCCTACGTAGCGCTGCACTTCGCTACGGCCGATTTTACGCGCTACGACAAAGACGGGGCCATCTGGGCCGTCAATTATGTGGACAGCAAGCGGCACCTGCCTGATCAGCTTTCACTGATTATCGAAAAGGAAGGTTCTCACATCTTCACGGCAGAAATGCTGGAGCGGACGGTAGACAGCCTGCCGGAGCTCGGGCAGCTGAAGCGGGATGATTTCGCCTTGTTTTTTGAGCCCCCCTCGATTGACGACCGCATCGTGAACCAGTACGCAGTGTTTTCCATGATGTCCAACCCGAATACCATCATCAGCGACTGGCTGCCGGGCAAGCGGGTCCGGTATTTCAAAATCATCATACCAGCCGAGCTCAAATGGGAGGTGCGCGACAAACTGGACCAGTCAAATATCAACGAGCGGGTGTTGTTCCCCGGACTCGACGGGCTGGCGACCTGGCTGAAGCGCCACTACCGGGACGTGCGGCTGGAATTTCCCAAGCAGCGGAAAGTTCATAAACGGGAGGAGCAGGAACGCCCTTCCGCCGGCGGCAACAATCCAAAAGAAATTTAAGCGGCTACCCAACCTTTGCCCTGCCTGGCACCGACTACCCTCTGAGTTGGCTTTCGCCGAAAGGCAAACAGGCGGGAGCGAATGGAAAGATAAATCAGGTTGAAGCATAATATGGCCATGGTGCAACCCTGCCGGTCCGACAGTTCTGACGAAATTTTGCTGCATGCGTGCCAGCAACAGGACCGCCTTGCCCAGAAGTATCTGTACCAGCGATACGCCACCTATATGATGGGCATCTGCATGCGCTATGCGAGCTGCCGGGACGAGGCTATGGAGATGCTCAATGCTGGTTTTTACAAGGTTTTTCAAAACATAGGCCAATACGAAGGCCGCGGAACGCTGAAAGCCTGGATTTCCCGGGTCATTATGTTTACCTGCATCGATTGGGTACGGAGTCAGGCGACTTACCGAAAGCGGGTTGACCTGGGGGCAGAGCGGGAGCTTCCGACTGACAACCCGGCGCTGCAGAACCTGGCAGTGGAAGAGCTGCTCGATAAGGTACAGCGGTTACCACCCGCCACCCGGGCTGTCTTTTCGCTTTACGTACTGGACGGCTTTACCCATAAGGAGATTGCCAAACAGCTGGATATCAGCGATGGCACTTCCAAGTGGCATTTGGCGGAAGCCAAAAAGCGACTGCAAAAAATGATTAAAAACGACCGCACATGAAGGAGGAATCAAACCGGAACCTGCGGGAAAAGATTGAAGCTCACCCCTTCGAACTCCCGGCAGACAGCTGGCAGCAGATGGCGGACATCCTGGATGGAAAAAAGCCGGTGCCGCAGCCGAAGCCTGTACGTGACGATCGCAGGCGCGGGCTGCTATGGATACTGCTGAGTGGTTTGCTGCTCACGGCAGTATACCTGAGTGCGCATGAGCTGTGGAGGGAAGGCGTGCAGGCTTTTCCAATCCCCTTTGAAACACCGGCTGTAGCCAAAAGCCTGCCAGGCGAAGCGGTAAGCGGGCGGGAGGCAAGCAGTGCCGACAAAGCTTCCGACGATAAGGTAACTGCAACTGCAAATAGTACAAATAGCACAACAGCGGCACAGGGCTCCGCAGCCCGTACGCCGCGCCCGGCGGCAGGCCAAATGGCGAGCGGGCGGGCAGCAACGAATACCGGTGGCGGCAGCAGCCTTTTGCCTCCGGCTGAAGCGGATGCCGGACAGGCAGCGCCGGTGCCTTCCCAAGCACTGATGCCTGCACAAACGGTACCAACGCAAACGGATACGGAAGCTGTGGCCGATAACACAGTGAAACTGCCGGGCGCAGTGCTACCGCCTGTACCCGGAGCGGAGCGGGAAATGTTGCTGCTGGAAGCCCTTCCTACAGCTGCCCCTGCCCTATTGAGCCAGGCCAGGCCTCAACCGGAAGTGGAAACAGTTACCGCCCGGCGCCCTTCTCCCTGGAGTTTTGGGATAAAGGCTGGTGCGGACATTCAAACACAGCAGACAACCGGGCTGATCGGCGGGTTCGTAGCCTACCGCATCGCTCCCCGCTGGAGTATTCAGCTGGAGCCACAGTTTAAGCTTCGCTCTGATAATATCGGACAGGGGCTGGAGCTGCTTTCGATGCGTGCCGACACGATCTACGCTCCAGCCTTCGCGATGGCCGAGCAATCGGCGGAGCGTATCACCCGGATCCACTTTTTGGAGCTGCCGCTTACGGCGCATTACCGGCTCAATTCCCGTTGGCAGCTGCTGGCGGGGGTACAGCTGGTGCACATCCGTAATTTCTCGAGGCAGGATGTGCAGAAAGTACGCTCTGAAGTCAGCCAGGCTGATTTGACAGCCAACTCCTTTTCCGTCAGCCGGCCTTCGGCCAGCCTTAGAAAATGGGACGTGGGCCTGCTTGCGGGCGCAGAGTACCGCCTGACTCCTGCCCTGTCGCTTGACCTGCGCTACGTGCAGGGGCTATATGAGCTGACGCGCAGCACCTACTTTACCCGGGAAGCCGATTACTTTAACAGCAGTGTACAATTGAGTGTCAAATGGAGATGTTGCAATTGATAAAGCGGGCGGGGCTGATTGCCCTGACATTTGCAGTGTGGGGCTGCTCTAATGCAGACGATAGCGACTTTGCGATGGAAGACTTGCAGCCGGACGGGCCGTATTTTCTGGATGCAGAGCTATTCGGCTTTGCCAACAACAACACACAACCGCTTCAATACTTTGTCGACCTCGACAGCCTGACGCCGGGCGGGCAGAATCAGGCTCTAATTTCTGAGCTGCAGCCGGGGCTTACCGAGCTTTATTCGGTTTTTAACAGCGATACCCCACAACTGGATAACAGCGCGGCCACACAAGAGCGCATTCAGCAGCTTAGTGCTTCCTTTGGAGGAAACTACGGGACGGTGAGCTATCTGGGGCTCGGGTTTGGGTTCTTTGTGGAGGGGTTGCAGTCAGAAGCTGCCAGCATGCAGTTTCAACAGTTGCTGGAAGCCGGGCAGGAGCTGGAATTCGGCAGCGCCCCCGGGCAGGTCGAAATCGGGTATTACAAAAATGCAGTTGGTGCTGAGTCGACTGAAGACCGGGGCCTGGTATCTTTGGCAGAAAGTAATTCTGATGGTTTTTTCCGGGTGGTCCGGGCACAACAGGTGATTACCCCGGATAATCAGCCCGGGTATCAGTTGCGGATAGAGTTTGCCTGTACGCTGTATCAGCAGTTGGGGGGTGCAGCAGCTGCCCGGGTGGAGGGGCAGGCGGCGATTTTCCTGCCGCAACCTTAACAGGCGGCGGCTGTTGCTTGAATAAAAACAAGCATGAACTACCATCTTTTTGGCCGTTCTGGCCTCCGCGTTTCCCCTTTATGCCTGGGCACGATGACCTTTGGCGAGGATTGGGGCTGGGGCTCTAACCGGGAGACGAGCAAGCAGATTTTTGATGCATTCCTGAATGTTGGCGGTAATTTCATTGATACGGCGGATGTCTATACAGAGGGCACGAGTGAGTCGATGCTGGGCGAATTCATTCAGCCGGAGCGCGACTATATCGTTTTGGCTACCAAGGACAAGCTTAGCAATACCACACGGGACCCGAACCGCTCCGGCAACCACCGCAAGAACCTGGTGCAGTCGGTGGAGGCAAGCCTGAAGCGCCTGCGGACGGGCTATATCGACTTGCTGTGGGTGCATGCCTACGACTTTCTTACGCC
>CAJXXJ010000463.1 GCA_913062745.1 uncultured Phaeodactylibacter sp. | reverse complement strand
TCAACCTTTCAACTTCCCAACCCTTCAACCTTCCTAACTTTTCAACCTTTCAACTCTCCCAACCCTTCAACCTTTCAACTTTCTAACCCTTAAACCTTTTCAACCCTTCAACTTTCCCAACCTTTCAACCTTCCCAACTTTCTAACCCTTCAACCTTTCCCAACCTTCCCAACTTTTCAACTTTCCCAACTTCAACTCTTCAACCTTCCTACTCACATCCCAATTGCTCCCTTGACAGCGGATCATTATTCGGAAAGCAATTGCCGGAAAGGACTTCATCTGGGACGAAGCGCTCCAAATTCGGGTCGTACAGGCTGTGCTCCAGGAATTCGACCAAGGCGGCTTTTTCTGCTTCGGTGAGCTGCAAGGGATGGAAATAGGGCGAAATTTGCGACTGCGGCACCCGTGTATTTTCCGGCACACCGGCGTTGAAATATTCTACGACGGCGCGCAGCGAATGCCGGCTCGAGCCGTGAAAATAGAAAGGCGAGTCCTTCATATTGTACAACTGAGGCACCTTGAATTTGTACAAATCCTCTTCCAGCCCGGTAAAGCCGCCACGGCCGAAATTGCGGATATCATCGGGCCCGGTGTTGAAAGCCCCCGACTCATACAGGTCGCGCACGCCCAGCGCGTGGAACTCGGTGGAGCTGAAGGCAGCGCCTTTGTGGCAGCGGTAACAACCGGCTTTGGTAAAAAAGACCAGGGCGCCAGCCTTCTCCTGCCGGCTCATTGCCTCCCGCTCGCCGCGCACCCACTCCTGAAAGGGCGCTTCGGTGGTAGTGAGCGAACGAAGATAAGCGGACAGCGCAAAGCTTGTCGTAAGGCGGGTGTAGCGCTCCCGCTCGGGGAAGTCCGGGAAGGCGGCATCATACATATCCGTGTAGCCTAGCGTATCGAGCCAGCCGGGCGTGATGCGCATGCGGTGCAGCACGGTCCCCTCAATGATCTGCGACTCCAGTCCGTCCAGCCCGAGCTCGTTGACTTCAGCATCTTCTTTCCAGGCGTGCTCGGTGCCCTCGTTGGCGTGGTTGGCACCAAACTTACCGCTCCAGGTAGTATTGGTGACGAAAGCGGTATTGAGCATGCTCAACGGACGCGCGCCCTGCACATCGAGCTCGCTTTCACCGTATCCGTTCATGCGGCCCCGGCTCTCGCCGTTGAGCCCAAAGCCGACGCCCCCGTCGGCAATGCCCTGCTTTGCGCCCGGCATAAAGCCAGCCGATGGTACATGGCAGGTCGCGCAGGAATAGGTCCCTTTGCCGGCCTCGTGACGGGCGTCTTCTGCCAGGCCGGTTTCAAAAAACAGCATCCGCCCCAACGCTATCTTTTCGGGGCTCAGTGGGTTGCCGATGCCGGCAGGAACACGGGCCAGCTCTGTATGGCTGTCGGGCAGCCGGAAATAGTCAAGGCTGCCATCGGGAGACAGTTCGCGCAGGCGGCGCTCCAGCTGTGTATCCAGCGGATCAGGCAGCTCGTCTTGCTGACAGGCGTACAAAAATAAGGTGGCCGGAAAAAGGGCGAGGAAGTACTTGAGTATGCTTGTTTTCATTGCAGTAGCGAAATGGTTTGTTCACAACATAGTCTTCCCGGCAGCCGGGAAGCGGGGCGTATTTGTTTTTGTTAAAGGGGGATAAGAGGCCAGCTTTTGCGGATAAAGCCTTGTTTTAAAAGGCATTATTCCTTGTGTTCTCAAAAGCAGGCTGGCAGGGGCGAGCGGTCTTTTTTTTAGTACGGCATATTTTGTTGAAGGTTGCGCCAGGTAACAAAAACTTAACCTGAGCGCAAAGCCTGTATCCTTACCTTTGCGGCAAAAGCCAGCGTACTGTGAAAGCTCTTACTGCCACTTTCGTTTTTGCCCTATTGTTCCTGATCGCCTGCCAACCGGGCAAGCCACCCGCCCAAAAGCAGACCGGCGAGCTGCTCGCCCGGCTGCGCTGCAGTGGCTGCCATGCCTTTCCGGAGCCGGAGCTACTGCCCCGGCCCACCTGGGAACAACACGTGCTGCCCCGGATGGGCTATATGCTCGGCTTCTACAGCAGTGCTCAGGAACGCGCTGCTTTGCTGGAGCAGGGGCCGGCAGAGGCCTATCTGAAAGCCGCCGGTGTATTTCCCGAACAGCCACAGATGGATAGTACGGAATGGCTGCGGATTCAACAGTTTTACCTGGAAAACGCACCGGACTCCCTGCGCCTACCTGTCCAACAGCCTCCGGCAGAACTTGTGCAGTTTGAGCCGGAGTTTCCGGACGCTTTTCTCTCTCCGCCCAGTACCACTTACATCAATCTGTACCGCGGCGGCCTCTATCTGGGGGATGCCCACAGCAAAGGCTTTTACGCATTCAATGAGTCGCTGGAAGTGCTGCAGGGGGCTAAAGTGAAAGAAGGCGCTGTAAGCATGACGGAGCGGCCCGGGGAAATGCTCATCACGGTGATGGGCTCCTTTTCGCCCACCGATGCGCCGAGCGGTTTTTTGCTGGAGCTCCCCAAGACCGCCGGCCGGCAGCCCCGCGTGCTGATCGACAGCCTGCAGCGCCCGGTGCATACCGCCTTTGCTGACCTCAACGGCGACGGCCGCGAGGATGCCGTGATCTGTGAATTTGCCAAATGGACCGGGCGGCTGGCCTGGTGGGAAGCACTGCCCGGGGGCGGCTACCGTCCTCACCGCCTGCGCGACGAGCCGGGCGCGACCAAAACCGCCGTTCAAGACTTCAACGGAGACGGCCTGCCTGACATACTGGCGCTGATGGCACAGGGCGACGAGGGCTTTTTTCTCTACCTCAACGAGGGCAACGGCCAATTTGCGGAAGCAAAAGCCTACGAATTACCGCCCTCTTACGGTTCGAGCACCTTCCGCCTGGTGGACTACAACGGCGATGCCTACCCAGATATCATCTACACGGCCGGCGATAATGCAGATTACCCGCCGGTGCTGAAGCCCTACCATGGCATCCGTATCCTGGAGAATGATGGCAACAACCGCTTTTCAGAGGCCTTCTTCTACCCGATGCACGGTGCCTACGATGCCATCCCGCTCGACTTCGATCAGGATGGTGACCTGGATATCGCTGCGATCTCCTTCTTTCCTGACTTTGCCCGGCAGCCCGAGCACAGCTTTTACTATCTCGAAAATCAGGGGAATATGCAAATGCGCGCCCACACCT
Organism: uncultured Phaeodactylibacter sp.; assembly: GCA_913062745.1. Classification (GTDB taxonomy): domain Bacteria; phylum Bacteroidota; class Bacteroidia; order Chitinophagales; family Saprospiraceae; genus Phaeodactylibacter. Next base: position 931 of record CAJXXJ010000463.1, on the reverse strand, counting down.
TCCCGCAGGCCACTGCCGGCCGCTGGATTGTGATGGACCACGGCGACCTGGACGGCGATGGAGATGAAGACCTGGCCTTGGGCGCGCTGGCCTTTGAAGTCATCCCGGATGGCGGAGAAATTGACCGCTGGGTACAGAACGGTATCCCGTTTTTGCTGCTGCGCAATAAGCTGGTGGAACAGCAACCATAGGCAGCACAGTAAACATCCCGGCACCGCTTCGCTTTCTACTTTCACAGGAATACCCGCTCTAACCGGATATCTCTCCGGCGTTCCGGGCGTTTTGCACACTTCATGAAGCACCGTTGGGATAAATTGATGGACCGCCTGGTAGCGCTGCTGGCTTTGGCAAGCGCGGCTGCCCTGATCGCGGAGAACGGCTTTATCGTCCCCATCCCGTCTGACGAATTGCTGTATCTGTTGCTTGCCGTGTTCAATTCATTTTTGATGGTCCGTGATCTGCAGACGCCCACCCAGATCGGGATGCTTAAGAAACAGAGCCAGATCATTTTACTGGGCCTCTCCATCGTAGTGGCTGGCTTGTATGCGGCTGATCTTGCCTACGACGGCATCCGCTGGATACTGGAGTGGGCCGCCCTTCTGCTGGCCGCCATCATCTGCGGAGAACGGCTTTCGCGTATCAAAAGCAGTGAGCTGCACCCGGCCTTGGTTTTCGTCCTGAGCTTTTTTATCATGATCATCGCGGGCACGCTCCTGTTGCTGCTGCCCAATGCGACTACCGGCAGCATTAGCCTGGTAGACGCCCTGTTTACCGCCACGAGTGCAGTGTGCGTTACCGGGCTTACAGTCGTAACGACGGGGGAAGACTTCACGCAGTTTGGGCAGAGCATTATTCTTTTTCTGCTGCAGCTGGGCGGGCTCGGCATGCTGACCTTCACCAATATTTTCGGCCTGTTTTTCCGCAGCTTCGG
>CAJXXJ010000462.1 GCA_913062745.1 uncultured Phaeodactylibacter sp. | reverse complement strand
CAACGATAACGGAGTGCGCCTTCCGGCCCCTGAAGAAGAAGGGTTTTGCCTTCGCAGAAAAAGGTATCTACCGAAGAACCAAGCACTTCCGGAACAGAACAGGCCTGCAGGCGGATATCGTCCAGATAGTAATAAACGGTAGGTGGCTGGCCATTAGCAAGCGTACGCAGCAGTACGGTATCCGGCGAAAAATTGCCGATGGTCAGATAACGCTCTCCGCCCTCAGCGCGCAAGGTATCCGCGAAGGGCACCCAGGCTTCGGTTTCTTCAATAAAAACCTGCCGGGGAAAACGCAGGCTCGGGGCTTCGCTGTAAACTGCCTGAGCGGGTAAAGGTTGCTCCGTAAGCAAAAACCCCAGCCCGTCTGACAGGTGGCTGGAAGACTCGGCGACGCTCAGATGGCAACGCAATTCATAGAGCTGCCCGGCTTTCAGGGGTTCCTGAAGCGCTACCGTCAGGTACTCCCGGTAAGGCGGGTTGCCGGGTATGACCGGAATCCAGGTGCGCAGCCCGGCATAGCCTGCCCCATCGTACGGCATTTGCTCCCCCACCAGATTCACCGGCACACTTGCGCCGGAAGCCGGTGGCGCACACTGATGGAAAAAGTCAGTAGTCTGATTATTTGGTGCATCCCAGTTATCGGCCAGGTGGATTTGGCCAGGATAAGGCGGGCACATCCCGAAGCGCTCAAAACTGCCGTTGGGCACCAGGTTCTGCCCCGCCAGCTGCAAGGAGCAGAAAATGACTATCCACCAACAAGCCCATCCTTGCATAGCCATCAGTTATGGTCCGGTAAATAGGCATCCGGCTGACGCTCCAAACGGGTGCGGGAAAAAAACCGGATTTCGTAACGGTCCTGCCGCCTGCCGCTAAAGATGGGCGCTTTGTCCTTGCGCAGCACCATATAATCCGGGCGCAGCTCCAGAATTTGAAAGGCCCCGGAATTTGGCTCCTGCTGAGCAATCCAAAATAGCGTATCCTCAGCGATGCGGTATTGGTAGGGGCGGTAGGTATCAAATTTGACCTCCTTCATCTGGCCGTCGGCAGTGTATTCATAAGCGGCCCAATCGGCCCCCTCCTTGTATTCCCAATAGTCGAAGCCATTGTAATAGGCATAAACAGAATCGACTTTCCAACTGCCGAGGATCAGCTCCTGTGGTGGGGGCTGACAGCTGAAAGCGACAAGGCTCAGGGAGATACACAGTATTGGAAAGGCTTTTGGCATAGTTTGCTGTTTTTTCGGGTCAACGCTGTAGAATTCAAAACTCACAAAGCCCGGACTATAACCGTCCGGGCTCTGCGAAAAAAGCATGCATTTTGCATTATCCATCCGGGCAGCTCACTAGACACTGCCCGGATGATGGACTCATTAATAATTTGGGTTCTGCTCCAGCACACCGTTGCTCAGATCGATCTCCCGCTGAGGGATCGCGAAGTAGTAATGCTTGGGGCGCTGGAAGTCACGCGGCGGCTTGAAGGCGCCACGGTCTACCTTGTAGTGCTCAACGATGTCGATGATGCCTGCCTTGTCCCAGCGCATCAAATCCTGGTGGCGCTGGTTTTCGCCGGAAAGCTCCACTCGGCGCTCGTGGATCAGCTCCTCCATACCGGCACCGCTTACCGGATCGAGGCCGGCACGCTCGCGGATGGCGTTAATTTCCGCATCGCCGGCACCGTTGCCATCGCGGCGGATTTTAGCTTCTGCCACCATCAGGTACACATCAGCAGAGCGCAGGACAGGCACGTTCTGGCTGCCGTCCAGGCCTCCGGATTCGCGCCAGCTGGCGAACTTCAGGAAGTGGTAACCAGTACTGGACAGGTCAGCAGTGTACTCCGTGGGCCCACGGTCGCCACCCAGGTCAATAATATCGCCCGGCTTCATGATGGAGTAGTCGAGGCGGGGGTCACCTTCTTCAAACTCGTCCACCAAATCCTGAATCGGCTCGTGAAAATCCCAGCCACCCCAGGGGCGCGGCGTGGTATAGATGCGGTATGCGCAAGTGGTCCAGCCATCGAGGGCCTGTACGGAAAACAGCATTTCCGGGTTGTTCTCTGTTTCGATCTGGAAGTTGTCTCCGTAGTCAGCCGCCAGCGGGTATGGCCCGTTGATCACCTTTTCACCAAACTCGATCACGCTGTTCATATCGTCCATATAGAGGTACAGCTTTGCCAGGAAACCATTGACAGTACCGCTGGTTGGGCGGCCGATATCCGCTCCGCTGTAGGTTGCCGGCAGCAGCTCCACAGCTTGGAGCCAGTCAGATTCAATAGCAGCACGCATTTCGTCAGCAGTTGCCTTCGGCTTGTTGAAGTTGCCGTCGATGACGTCCTGCTCAAAAATGAGCGGAACCTCGCCGTAGATTACGTGCAGGCGCCAGTTGGCAAAACCGCGCATGAAGTATGCCTCCCCCAGTACACGGTCTTTTAGTACTGCGTCCATTTCGATATCAGGAACGTTGATCAGGATCGCGTTCGCCCGGTTAACAATCTCGTACTTGCGGTCATAACCAAAGCGCAGCTGAGCATTGCCCGGATCAAAGACAAACTCCTCAATTGCCTGGTCCTCACCGTGGTCGCCGGCGCGCCAGAAGTCATCGCTGCAAATCTCGAAGGTCTGCTCGCTATGCCCGTAGAATTGCTCATCGTTGAGCGGATCGTACAGCGCATTAGCGGCCGCCACGGCGTCATCAGCATTACGCCAGAAGGTAGCGGAAGTGGACTGCGCATAAGGCGTAGAGTCCAGGAAGTCGTCGCTGCAGCCGAAAAGCAGTGCAGCTATTGGAAGAAGAAGAATTATTTTTCTCATGGTTATACTGTTCAGTTATTAGGAAGTTAGCGAATTTAAAACCCTGCCGACAAGCCGAAAACCCAAGTCTGCGCCTGCGGGTACTGAGCGTAGTCGACATTGCGCTGCAGGTTGCCGTCCACGTAGCCGAGTTCGGGGTCAAGGCCGGAGTAATCGGTGATGGTAAATACGTTCTGCCCGGTCACGTAGAAGCGCAGGTTAGTCATGCCAATTTTGCTCGTCACATCCGCTGGCAGCGTATAGCCCAGCGTCAGGTTCTTGAGGCGCAGGAAGCTGCCGCTTTCCACGAAGAGGTCAGAAGTACGGAAGTTGAGGTTGTCCCGATTGACCGTAGCACGCGGGATATCGTTGCTGCTCCCTTCTCCGGTCCAGCGGTCTTCTGCCTCCGCATAAAGGTTGAACGGGTAAGAAGCATCAAGCCCCTGCATACGGTCAGCGTTGTAGATATCCACGCCGGCAACGCCCAGGAAGAACAGGTTGAGGTCGAAACCTTTGTAGCCAAACCCGGCGTTGAAGCCGTAGGTTACATCTGGCGTAGGATCACCGATGATGGTACGATCCTGCTCATCTACCAGGCCGTCTCCGTTCAGGTCGATGAAGCGCACGTCACCCGGCTGAATCAAGCCAGCTTCGCGTCGTGGGTCGTTAGCGATGTTCGGGTCATTGTTGATTTCGCCTTCGTTCTGGTACAGACCATCGGTGGTCCATCCGAAGAAAGTACCGATAGGCTCGCCTTCGAAGGTACGGGCGATCTCCTGATTGGGGCGCCCGTAAAAGCGAGAGGCCAGGAAGTTGCCGTCGAACAAGCGGGTCACTTCTGTCTGAATGAAGGCAGCGTTACCGCTCAGGTTGTAGGTGAAGTCTCCCACATTTCCGCGGTAGCTCAGCTCCATCTCCAGGCCCTGGTTACGCAGTTCTCCTACGTTTTGGTCGGGTACGTCGGTACGGCCGATAGTACCTACCGTAGGAGGTGCCAGCAGCATGTCTTTGGTATCCTTGATGAAGTAATTGAAAGTACCAAAGAGGCGGTTTTCCAGCAAACCGATTTCCAGGCCGAAGTTCAGCATCTCAGCTGTTTCCCAGGAAATGTTCTGGTTAGGAATACGGCTCAGGCTGGCTCCCACCACCTGTGTGCTGCCATCTGCACCAAATGCATAGCGGCGGCCACTAGCTACCAGTGCCAGGTATTGTAGGTTTGCTACCTCTTGGTTGCCTAGCTGTCCCCAGCCACCGGTAACCTTCAGGAAGCTGATGCCATTGACATTCTCGAAGAAAGGCTCGCGGGAAA
>CAJXXJ010000461.1 GCA_913062745.1 uncultured Phaeodactylibacter sp. | reverse complement strand
ATATGGAGAGGCTGTGGAGTACCATGAAGGGCATCCCTAATGAACAACTAAAAACAGTTCAGCACGGCGACACCATTTCAGTAGGCGGTGTGGATATCAAAGCCTGGCATACGCCCGGGCACGCCGTGCACCATATTGCGTGGCCAATCGAAGATCATTTAATTGCCGGAGATGTGGCCGGGGTTAAGATTGACGGAGGCCCGGTAGTCCCGCCCTGCCCGCCACCGGACATTAACGTGGAAGACTGGCAGGGGGCGATCCGCCTGTTGCGCAGCCTGAAGCTGGGCCATATTCACCTGACCCACTTCGGTGCGATCCCCGCTGTAGACATACCCAACCACCTTGACATGCTGGAGCAGCGCCTACTCAGCTGGGCGGAGTGGATGAAGCCCCATTACGAACAGGGCAACGACCCCAAAGAAATAACCCCCGTTTTTCAAAAGCACGTTCAGCAGCAATTGAAAGACGAGGGTGTGGAAGGCGATTTGCTGGAAATTTACGAAAACGCCAACCCTTCCTGGATGAGCGTAGCCGGGCTTTTACGGTATTGGCGCAAGAAGCAGTAGATGTACGGTGCTTTGCTGCGCATCACCGCATGACGAAGCGCTCGTGATACAGTTCGCGGCCGTCCTGTACCTGCACAATGTAGACGCCTGCCGGCCAATTAGGCATTTGCAGCGTCATTTGCGCAGCCGTGCCGGAATACGAATGGCTTTGCTGCAGCAGGGATCGTCCCTTAATGTCCAGCAGATTCAGCTGCAGATTGCCGGCCCCGGCAGACTGTGCACGAAAAATAACGGTGAGCTGTCCGGAAGCGGCATTTTGCTGTACTTCCAATGTACTGGATGCGCCGGAAAAGCGCAGGCTTTGCAAACCTACCTTGGTGCGCTGCCCATCGAAGTCGGTTTGCCAAAGGCGGTAGTAATTCAGCCCCGGTGCAGGCTGCGCATCGGTGTAGGTATAATCCTGCCGCTCCTGCGTTGTCCCCTTGCCCGGAACCTGCTGCAGCGGTTCATAATGTATACCATCTGTGGAGCGCTCCAGGGTAAAGTAATCGTTGTTCAGCTCCGTAGCCGTAGACCATTCGAGTATGGCCTGCCCTTCTGACTTTTCTGCCCGGAAGTGCAGCAGTTCCACCGGCAAGGCTGCACAGGAAGCCGCTACGGATACCATAGCGTCCGGTGGCGTAAGACAGGGCTGAGCAGTAGAAACAGCCATCATGAAATCGCCTGCATCCTGGTCAGAATTGCTCAGGTTACGTAGGTCGAGCCCGGTACTGATGGCGTAGTGCATGACTTCCGTATTGGTTCCGTCAATGAGGTGGCCCAGCCCGTGCGCGTGGCCGAGCTCGTGTAGGGCTACGCTTTCAAAATCATATTCTGAAGCCATAGTAGGGCCGGGGCCGTAGTTCCAATTAATACTGTTGTTGAAGCGTATATCCGTGTTATCCAAATGCCAGCGGGTATCCTTACGGTCGCAGGAGCTGTTGCCGAAGGCCTGGTAGTAGCTGTTGGTTACTCCCAGGGTGCCCGTAGCCAACTGATCAAAAGCGATGACGCATTCTCCGTCCATAGCTGGTGCAATAGCCGTAGTACCGCTGTCATCCACTCCAAAATTCAGGCCGGTACCACAGCGCCAGGTAATCAATGCACGTTCGAAAGAGGCGGTAGCCTCGGCGTTGCCGGCAAAGTCGCTGCTTGTATTAGGTTGCGTGCTATTGTACTGCAGCGTATAGCCGCCGCTGTTGTTGAGCTCCGCCAGTTTAGGCACGAATATGACTTCGGTGCCGAAATTGAGGAAGTTGGTGTAGATGGATTTTATATCATAAAACACAGGGATGGAGGCCGAGCCCACAGCACTGCCGTTGCTGTTTTGAACCACCAGGGTACCGCTGCCAGCACCGGTCGGGATTTTGATCCGGATTTCCGTATCCGTCCAGTAGATGAGGTCGGAGGGCACAACGGGCGCCGCAACAAATGTAGCCCCGCCATCATCGGCATTTGGAAACAGCACTACCCCCTCGTTGGCTCCGAAATTGCTTCCGCTGATAATCAGTTCATTGCTACTGACATCGGTGCCTGCGATAAAACCATTGGAAGGGATGCTCCCGCTGCCGTCAGCCAGGTTGGTGATCGCGCGCCCCGGCACCTGCAAAGGCGTGGATTCCGCTTCCAGGCGTATCGGGTCCCCGTTTGGCTGCAGCCCGGAAAAACCGGTAAGGTTTTCCAGGGTATCCAGCATTTCCGGAAGGCTGTAGTAAGCATCACTGCCGATGTCGTACATCCGCCCGGCGCTTAACCCGAGGACTCCCTGCACACCGGCAAAGGGGCGGGCCTGCAGCATCTCAGGATACATTGCCAGATACTCCGGGGAAGCTTCTGCGGTGTTCATAGGGTTGAGGAAAAGGACCGCTTCTGTCCCGCGTTCGAGGTAAAAGTTGGGATAAGTCACCTGCAGGCGGTCGTTGAGCTGCCCACCGTCCGCGATGAGGGCGATGCGTTCCCGGCTGCCGGGAGACTTTAAGTAAGCTTCGACTTCGAACACATAGAGGGTGTAAATCTGCCGGGAGTCCGGGCCAGCATACACTATGCTATGGTCGAGGCGCGCATGGACGATTTGGTCTGCTCCCTCCACGCGCTCTTCCAGCGGGACCGGCGTAATGATAGCCAGAGCAGGCGAAAGGGATAGCAGCGCAAAAAGGCAGGAAAGTAGTAATTTGTGCATAATCTTCTGTTTATCAATTGCTTTCGGGATTCAATTTTGAAACAGAAGCTATGCTGCGATGTTCCTTTTGCCGATTCCGCTAATTGGATATAATTTCCAAAATTTCCACCCTTCTTTCCCGTGCAGCATCGGGGTGGTAGATGCTGTTGCGCAGATCGTCGAGGGCATCGCTCACTTCATTGGAAGCCTCCGCTTCGCCGAAAGGCCGCTCGCTTAACGTCAGCTGCCCACTATCCAGGTAAGGCAGAAACACACCGCCCTGATACTCCCGAAAGTGGTTGCGCACGCTGCTGATACGGCGTTTGCTCAGCGCCAGGTTATAATCGCTTTTGGCACGCGGGCTGGTGTAGCCTTTCATAAAAATCTCCACCGTATCGCCCCGCTCCAGCCGTTTCAGCAGGATATCGGAAAAGCGCAGCAGGTAGTCGTGGCCCCGGCGTACCTCGTCTTCAAAAAAAGACTCAACGGCATAGGCAGCTTCTTCCCTGCGGTCGCCTTCCAGCGGCTCGGCAAATTCTTCCAGATAGGTATCTTGCTGCTCGTAGTACTGATCGTAGGACTCTCCGTAGGTTTTTTTGGTGGTGGTACGGCGGGTACGGCGGTCGGGCTCATCGTTGTCGAAGTAGAGCGCCAGCGGCAGGAAATCCTGCAAGGTGGTTGGCACAGGCGGCTCAGCGGGAGTTTCCGGCTCTACCGGAACCGGTTCTGCGGGGATTTCCGTCAGGGCAGGGGTATCCGGTGGCGGCGGCGGGATGTAGCGGAACTCGTACAGGTCGTTGCAGCAAGCTTTATTATCGGCATCAAGGTACTCAGACCCAGGGCGGTTGCTGGCCAGGTATCCTTTTTTGCCGTTGTCTTGCAGGCTGTAGTACAAGTCGTTGTAGCTCGTATTGAAGGGGGCTCCCAGGTTTTCCGGGCGTTGCCAGCCATCAGCAGTACGCTTTGCGCGGAAAATATCGTATCCGCCAAAATTCATGCGGCCCTTGCTACTGAAGTACAGGGTTTGGCTGGGAGTGTGAAAGAAGGGCGTGGCATCCTCCCATTCCGTATTGAGCGCCGAGAGCGGCTGCGGGCTGCCGAATGCACCGGTGGAGTCTATAGCCAGGAAATAAAGATCGAGCGGAGCACCCGTTTGGCCGGAGGCATAAAACAGCAACTCCGCATTTAGCGTGGAGTCGTAGCCAATTGCCGGATGCGTAGCCGTAAAGCCTTTTTGGTTGACCGGCTCCGGGAGGGAAACTACTTTTTTATTCCAGCGGCCGCGGCTATCCCGCTCGCGGTAGGCCAATTCACAGCGGATATTAGAAGCACTGACATAATCGCAGCGGGTGAAGTAAATGCGCTGTCCGTCGAGGCTCAGTGCGGTATGTGC
>CAJXXJ010000460.1 GCA_913062745.1 uncultured Phaeodactylibacter sp. | reverse complement strand
ATCGTAGCTGTCTACGTCAGGAAAAGTGTGGGTCGGGTTTTGTTCTGTTGAAGTACTGCCGTCGCCAAAATCCCAGAACCAATCGGTAACGGGGTCGTTAGCACTGGTAGTGGATTCATCGAAGAAGTCGATGGTCAGCGCTGTTTCGCCGAAGGAAAAATCGGACTGACAATTTTGAGCACATAGGCTCAGGGAGGTAAACAGGAAAGTGAAGAGCAGGAGTACGGGTGACTTCATGTGCAGGATCTGTTTTTTGTTTGCTTTCAGTGATTGTACTATAAATGTCGGTGAACAGATGCTTTTCCCCACGCAGAAATGACTGAACGGGAAGAAAAGCATTCCGAACCGGCATTTGCATGACTGCATGTTTTACTCTATTTTCAGGCAATACAGAAATCCGGCCTTTTGAATACCCACCAACTCAAAACCAATCTCAGTGCTCAGTCGCTCGCCCTAGCCATAGGGCTGCTGCTGCTGGGCGTCAAGCTCCTGGCCTGGTGGCTCACCAATTCCAATGCCATCCTCACCGATGCGCTGGAAAGTATCATCAACGTAGCGGCTGCCGGGATGGGGCTGTACAGCCTTTGGTTGTCCTCACAGCCGCGGGACCGCAATCATCCCTACGGGCATGGAAAAGTGGAGTTTCTCTCTGCCGGCGTAGAAGGGGCCCTTATTCTTTTGGCCGGCGTGGCGATATTGTTTAAAGCAGGCTATAACCTACTCTACCCGCAGCCGATCAGCAGCCTGGATATCGGGCTGATCATCACCGCTGCAGCCGGGCTGGTCAATTACCTGCTGGGCTGGTATCTGCAGCAAAGGGGCAAGAGCAGCCATTCTATGGTGCTGACTGCCAGCGGGGCGCATTTAAAATCAGACGCTTACTCTTCCGCCGGCCTGGTCATCGGGCTGGGCCTGGTATGGGCTACCGGCTCTCCGGTGATAGACAGTGTGCTTGCCCTGGTTTTCGGAGGCATCATTATTTATACCGGTTTCCGGCTGGTCCGGGAATCCGTAGCCGGCATTATGGACGAAGCCGACTACCAATTGATCCGCGACATGGTGGACACACTGGAGCAGGAGCGGCGCGACAGCTGGATTGATGTACACAACTTCCGGGTAATCAAGTACGGCCCCACCCTGCATATTGACTGCCATATCACCCTGCCCTGGTACTTTTCCGTGGAGCAGGCGCACGAGGAGGTGAAGGCCTTTGAGCGAGTCATGCAGGACTTCAGCAGCACACCGGTTGAGCTGTTCGTACATGTAGACCCCTGCGAACCGCCGGCCAACTGCCAGCTTTGCGCCGTAAAAAACTGCCCGGAAAGAAAGGCCCCGCAGGAAGAGCGCATTTCCTGGACGCTCGACAACATCATGAAGGATGAGAAACACGAAATTTGATAGCTTTGCGCAAAACGGACCCATTTGGAACTGACTTCCTTCAAACTGACGCAATTTAAAAACTACGAGTCCCAGCGCATCGACTGCTCGGGCGGGCTCACCTGCTTCATTGGCAGAAACGGCATGGGCAAGACCAATCTGCTCGATGCGATCTACTACCTCTGCATGGGCAAGAGCTACTTCAATACACCAGACAGTTTGATTGCACGGCACGGCAGCGACTTCTTCCGGCTCGAAGGGGCCTTTGTACGGGCCAGTAAAACGGAGCAGATTGTCGCCAAAGTCATCCCCCGCAAGAAAAAAGAATTGGAGCGCAACGGGCTGGCCTACCAGCGCCTTTCTGAACACGTGGGCCTGCTGCCGGTAGTGATGATTGCGCCGGACGATACCCAGCTCGTAAGCGAGGGCAGCGAAGACCGCCGGCGTTTTCTGGATAATACGCTTTCGCAAATCGGCCATCAATACCTGGACCAACTCCTCCTTTACAACAAACTCCTCAAACAGCGCAATGCCCTGCTGAAGCAGTTCGGAGAAAAAGGGCGCTACGACCGGGCTATGGTCGAGGTTTACGATCAGCAGATGCTTGCTCCGGCCGCCGCAATTACGGAGGCCCGGCAACAGTTTATGGAAGCCTTCCGGCCCAAGGTCCGGGAAGCGTACCGGCAGATTTCCGGGCAGGCAGAAGAAGTGGATTGCCGCTACCGCTCCAAACTGATCGATACACCGTTTGAGACCCTTTTGGCGGAAGCCGCTGAAAAAGACCGCGTCCTGCAGCGCAGCACAGTCGGACCGCACCGGGATGACCTGCAGTTCAGCATCGGCGGGTATCCGCTGAAGCGATTTGCATCGCAGGGCCAGCTCAAGTCCTTCGTGCTGTCCCTGAAGCTTGCACAGTACCAGCTGCTGCAGGAAGAAAAAAAACTTGCCCCACTGCTGCTGCTCGACGATATTTTCGATAAATTGGATCAGCAAAGGGTGCAGCAATTGCTCCGCCTGCTGAGGGACAGCGAGTTTGGGCAGGTCTTCATTACCGATACAGACGAGGAGCGCCTGAGCCGAATCATTGCGGATACCGGACAGGATTTTCTAAAATACCGCATCACCAACGGACAGGCCGAAAGCATAAACAACCATGGAGGAACGGGGAAATAACGAAATGAGCCTGAAAGACGCGCTTAAAGCGATGCTCGAACAGTACCGCCTCAAAGGCAAGCTCAACCAGAGCCGCATCCGCAGTAAGTGGGAGGAAATGATGGGGCCTACGATTGCGGGCTACACCACAGATATCAAGCTTTACAAAGGCAAGCTGTTTATCACCATCAATTCCGCAGCCCTGCGGCAGGAACTGAGCTATGGAAAGGAGAAGATACAGCGCCTGCTCAATGAGGAGCTGGGAGAGGAAGCCGTGCAGGAGGTGGTGATCCGGTAATACTTACCATTTGGTCTTTTTCGCTGGCTGATAGGCCAACGCCCGGCAGCATGCCTTTCCCCTTCCGCTTAATACAGTACGTTCAGCGTAAACAGAAAGGCGTAAAGCAACAACAGAAAAACAGAGGCCAAAATCACGCCCAGCCAAAGCCCCTGAACGAGTAGCCCCATCAGTAGCAGGCTGGCTGGCACTGCAAACCATACCAAGCCTTTATGCTTACGTGGCCCATCGAGCTCAAAGTAGCTGATCCCCACAAAGAGCGCCAAAAGAAGAAGTGCCAGGCATCCACCCCACTGCGGGCTAAGCGGCTGCCCGGCCGCCCACCATGCCAAAGGCAGCAAAAGCAGACTATTCAGGGCAAGAAAATAATCGGACTGCCGAAGCTGAACCGGGCTTAGCAATGCTTTGTACCGTGCATTCAGCCGGATGATGGAATTGTACAGCACACTGCCGTACCAGGTGACGAAAATATACAACAGGAAAAAACCGCCCCATAACAGTACCCCTTTCCAGAAAAGAATCATCAGGATGACTCTGCCCACTCCCCATTTGACCTGATAGCGGCTGAAGCCATGGCCGACGAAGAAGCGCAGCAGGCCGTTTTTGTTGCGGTAAATTTCAAGCAGAGTATTACGTGCAAACTCATCTTCAGGGTCGGTCCTCAAAGACTGCAGCGCTATGGCTTCCGCATCTTTCGAAGAAGATCCAGTGATGTTTTTCAGCCGGGCCATCAGTGCAATGTACCGGGCATTTTCCGGCTCAATATCCAGCGCTCGGCCTATGCTTTGCAGCGCCGCCTGTGGTTTTCCTAAATCCGATAGCACGGCTGCATGGTGTGCATGAAAAAAGGCACTGTCAGGGTAGATTTCCAGGGCATGGCCGATTACATCAAGCACATCCGGATAGGCCCGAGCCCGTATCATTAAATGCACCTTTTGCTCCAGAAGTATTTCCTCCTTTGGAAAGAGCTTTAGCCCCTCGTTCACTGCCTCCATAGCCTTTTCGGGCTCCCCGACTAATTCCTGATACCAACTGTGCAGATAGTAAAATGTAGGGGCATAGGGCCCCAAACGCAGCCCGGCCTGTATAGCAGGCAAAGCCGCCTGCGGGCGCTCCTCATACAGGTGAGCCATGGCAATCACCTCGTAGGCTCCAAATTGCGCTTCCTCACCGCCGCTCAGAACCGACTGTGCTTCCTGAATGGCTTCCCGGTAGCGCCGAAACTCCAGCAATTGGTAGGCCCGGTCCAAGTGATCCATAACGGCAGGCGGTCTTTACTC
>CAJXXJ010000459.1 GCA_913062745.1 uncultured Phaeodactylibacter sp. | reverse complement strand
GGATGGACATTTCTTGGGTGCGAGTTTTTCATCGAGAACTGAGGGATCGGATGCTTGGACAAGAGCGCGCTGGCACGTCGGACAGGTTTGAGGAACATTTCTCGATCCTTGTGGTGAACCTGAATCCATCGGCGTGGTTGCTGGGGGCGTCCAAGACCGTACTACTTTGGAACAAGTTTGAGGACTACTTCTACAGCGTGGCAATGGCAGATGAGATGGAAGCTCCAGCCATCGTGGTGTTTTATCCAGAGGCACCATGGATCATCATGGAGACGGCCCTAGCGATCAACAGGAAGTTCGGTCGACACTCCAGTGTGTCTGGATCGAGGAGGGTCGAAGAATTCATGGGGCGCTTCGGCTACAAGAAGGACAAGCCTGACATTCGTGGTCAGGCTATGACCTTCTCACTGCGGTGTGTGTTGGAACGGATCAAGGAGGACGTGGAGGACGCGGTGGTCAACGAGGAGGCTGTGTGCAGACGCGACATCCTGACAGGCGAGATTATGGCGTATCACCAGGCCGACCCGGCCTGGGAGATCCCGGCTCTGTTGTCATACAGGTCGGGGGCTTCACCAGACGGCGCTGGTGCAGACGGGCCGCTGGTGCTAGAGTTTCAGGAGAAGTACGGGCAGCGGTTCCGCGTGCCGGGGCAACTGCGGGAAATTATCGCGCGGCCGGAATAAGCGTGGGCTGGTCGTCGGAAGCCGCAGCCGCCGGCTGGCTGGAGAATGGCTGTTCGTGTACTTTCGGCAGGCGGATGAAAAAACTGGAGCCGGCTCCTTCAGATGATTTCAGCCAGATATCGCCGTTCATGCGCTGCAAAATCTTGCGGCACAGGGCCAGTCCCAGCCCGGTGCCCGGGTGGAATTCATCAGTATGCAGGCGCTGAAACATGTCAAACACTCGCTGGTGAAACTCGCGGGAAATACCAATGCCGTTATCTTTAAAGCAAATCAAATGCGCTTCTTCTTCTTCCTGATGTGTGATGATCACTTCAGGCTGCTTGTTCGTATTGTAGATCAGTGCGTTTTCCATCAGGTTGAGAAACACTACTGACAATTCCCGCTCAATGGTCATGATACGGGGCAGCGGCAAGGGATAAGTGACCAAAAGCCTGCGCTCGTGCGCACGGGCCAGCTGGGTGGAGCAATTTTCGATCAGTTTGTTGATTTTCACTGGTTTTGGCGTCAGCCACTGATTATCGTTAAGCTCTGTATATTCCATGATGTCATTGATCAGCAGGTTGAGCTGGTAAGCCCCGCGTTTCGCGAAAGTGATATACTCCGGCAGGCGCTCGTAATCCTTTCTTTCCAGGTCCCTCTTCATGAGGTCAAGAAAACTGGAGATGGTCCGCACCGGCGACTTCAGGTCGTGCGAAGTGATGCGCGTAAACCGCTCGATCTCCTGTTGGGTCTGCTCCAGGGCTTTATTTTTCTTATCGAGTGCATGAAGCATCTGCTCGCGGTTTTGCTCGTATTGGGCAATTTCCCGAACAAAATAGATGGCAAGTACAGTGACACAGATAGCGGTGCCGAGGTACGTGAGGGTGGCCTCCATAGGGCCTGTCTGCTGAGCAAGAGGCGGCTCAATTATTATAAGCAGTGTATAAGCCAGGCCATAGAGCAGCATGTTGTAAAGCACGAAACCAATCCGTATCCGCAGCTCATCCTGGAAGACAATAGCAATAGAGAACCCTATAAGCAAAGTGTAGCCTGCACCTCCGTCGGCCCCGTATACCAGTAAAGAACTGCTCATGATCAACGGCAGGCCTGCAATGAGGAAGAGCCGGGAAAGCCGGTGCCTCTTATAATAGGAAAGGATAAGCAAAGATGTAAAGAAAACCAGCAGGGTAGGAGTGAGGTAAGAAAGCGGGCCTCCGTACAGCAAAAAGTAAAACAGCCCGAATGTACTTAGGCTCATACCTATAAGCAGAAGGTTCCTGAATAGTATTATGCGGCTTTTTTCTCGCTCAGCTGGGGTGGCGGCACCCTTCAGCCCGGAGTTTAGCTTCGGATAGCCTTTAGTATACTGCATTGTGTGGTCGTTGTTCAAGCCTGCTCAAAGGCTTAATTTCAAAATTAACCTGAAACAGAGTAGTATTTCTACCTAAAGCAGCCAAAATGTAACAGGGTATTAGCCTGACCTTTGAGCTGGAAAAACAAGTTTTGCCGAATCCAAAAGAAGTTTTTGTGATAAGTGCCAAAAAAGATTCTGTTTTCTAAACCTTTTAATCGCCCTTTTGTCTCACTACGTAGATTTTAACCACGCATTAGTAGACTATATTTTGAAAGCATACGACTACATCATCGCGGGAGCGGGTGCAGCAGGTCTGAGCCTGGCGTACAGGCTGGCATCAAGCTCACTGAAGGACAGCTCTGTACTGCTTTTGGACAGAGATGCCAAAGACAGTAACGACCGTACCTGGTGCTTTTGGGCAGCGGAATCCGGGCCCTTTGAGCATATTGTTTTCAAAAAGTGGCCCGCTTTGAAGTTTTCTGAAGAGCGGGGCAGCTACGGTGGTTCCCTCGGCAGCCTTGAGTACAAAATGATACGCGGGCAGGACTTTTACCGGGAAGTCAGGCAGAAGCTAAAAGCTTTTACCAATTTCGAATTCCGGCAGGAGCGCATTCAGGGGATAGAGGATACCGCATCCGGTGCTGTGGTCAGGACCGATCAGGAGGCTTATTTCGCTCCGGTGGTATTCAACAGCTGCCTGTTCCCTGAATCAGTGGAAAAAGCGGTGCCGCCGCACTTCTTATGGCAGCACTTTGCCGGTTGGAGGATTCAGACGGAGGAGCCGATGTTCAAAACGGATGAAGGCTTGTTGATGGATTTTCGAACGCCGCAGTACGGCAGCGCCCGGTTCTTTTACGTACTGCCGCTGAGTGAGCGGGAAGCGCTGGTGGAATATACCATCTTTTCTTCGGAGAAGCTGCAGCCGGGTTACTATCAGCAAGCGCTGGCAACCTATCTGCAGCAGCAGTGGCAATTGCGACCGGAAGCTTACCGCATAGCGGAGCACGAAGCTGGCGCTATACCCATGACAGACCAAAGGATGCCTGCCCGTTATGGCCGGCATACTATTAACATAGGTACGATGGCAGGGGCTGTGAAACCCACTACCGGATACGCTTTTAAGAACATTCAGCGACAAGCTGACCAACTCATTCAGCAAATGGAGCAAGGCCTGCCGCTTAATGCGCAACTTAAAGCGCCGCAGCGTTTTCGCTTTTACGACCGGCTGCTGCTTAACATCCTGCAGCATTTCGGAGAGGAAGGCAAGACGGTCTTCTGCCGGCTGTTCCGCTATAACCGCATGTCGGCCATCCTGAGTTTTCTGGAAGAGCGGACTCATCTGCTGCAGGAAGTTCGCATATTCGCTACGTTGCCCATCATTACTTTTCTGCGGGCCGTTGGGCGGGTGTACCTGATGCCGGTAGTACGAAAACTATGGCCGGAAAGCAGGGCATCTGACTGGATGCCGCCACGGAAAGCGCCGCTGCCTCTTAAAGAAAACCAAAAGCTGCTATGACATCCCGATATCCCATACTGTACCGCAGCGTGCAGGGGCTGGCTATTGCGCTGGTGCTGTTGAGCCTTATGCTGCCGTCCGTGCTGCTGCAGACGCAATTGGTGTTAGCAGTAGCAATGATTCTGTTCGTTGGTATACCGCATGGCGCTACAGATTATCTCATTTTTCAGCACCTTTCCCGGCCGTTGTGGGGGAGCAGAGAGATGCTGCAGTTTTATTTTAACTATGTAGTGCTGATGGCTGCTTATGCAATGCTGTGGTGGTTGATGCCTACGTTGGCGCTGGGCATTTTTCTGCTGATATCTATGTATCACTTTGGGCAGTCAAACTGGAATTACGTCCGATTCAGCCATAAGGCAGAAGCTTTCGGTACGCATATGCTGTGGGGGAGTTTTGTGGTGCTGGTACCGATTGTGTGGCACTATCCGCAGGCAGCGCTCATTATAGAAAGCATTATCGGGCGGGAAGTGCCGGTAGTTGCTAAAGGGTGGCGGGAAGCGTTTTGCGTACTGCTGTTTATCAGCAACCTGTTCCTGCCAATTTATTATCTGATGCAGCAGCGGATTTCACGTAAGGCATTTATGGACG
>CAJXXJ010000458.1 GCA_913062745.1 uncultured Phaeodactylibacter sp. | reverse complement strand
GCCGCCCCCCCGTGTGACACCCGCAGTCCGACCGCCACCGCTCCACGCCGTGCACACAGCTCCAGGAGCTGTTTTCGTGGATTTGGACTTCATAGGTGGGCGGGTGGAGCTCCAGGTATTGCCCGTAATTGGTTACAGCTGCTACCTCTTGCTCCTCAATGGAGCGCAGGCAAGCCGCCAAGGCCATTTCTCCGTGCCGGTGGTGGGGGCCGTAGCTCTCGCCATCGGTGGCGATGTGCACCAGCTGCGGCTCCTCCCGCCCGTCGAATGCCTCAATAAAGCGGTTGGCAAAAGCCCGGCCGTTATTCAGCAGGCCTTCGAAGGCTACGCCCTGAGCAATGCCGCCATCGTAGAAGAACAGGGAGATTTCCCGCCCGGAGGGCAGTTTGCAAAGGTAGGCCCGTTTGGTATCCACCTCGCCGTGGCCCAGCTCATGCCATTTTTTAGTACCGGTTTTGCGGAAAGCTTTGGCCTGCCGCGGGGCGAGCAGTGTGAACCGGATGCCCTGCTCGGCAAGCACTTCCAGCGTTTCTGTATCAGCGGCTGTTTCTGCCAGCCACATGCCTTCCGGCGCTCTGCCGAAGCGGTGGCGGAAGTCTTCGATACCCCAGCGCACCTGCGTCTCCTTGTCGCGGCGGTTGCACAGCGGCAGGATGAGGTGGCTGTGGGCTTGTGCCAGCGCCGAGCCGTGCCCGCCAAACAATTTGCGGCTCTCATAGTCCGCCTGCACAATGCGTTGGTAGGTGGCCGGGTCGGCCTGTTCCATCCAGCTGAGCAGAGTGGGGCCAAAGTTAAAACTGATACGCTGATAGTTGTTGACGATATCCACGATGCGCTGATCCTCATCGAGCACGCGGGCCGCTGCATTCGGGGCGTAGCACTCAAAGTTGATGCGCTCATTCCAGTCGTGGAAGGGAGCGGCAGAATCCTGCAGCTCAACGGACTCCAGCCAGGGGTTCTCCCGGGGGGGCTGGTAAAAATGGCCGTGGATGCAAACGTAGCGTTTGGGGCTTGGCATAGTCTATCGGTTGTTTTTCGTCTTTTCCTGGCAAAGCAATTCAGGGCTTTTGCACCCCCAATGTAGGAAGAATGCCGCTATAATGCGAACAGCAGCCGCTCCCAAACAACAAAAACGGTTTCCGCTTTAAATGGTGCGTGCTTTCTTTATCTTTAACCCAAATTTACCCTCCACACCCAAAAATTTGACTATGCGGACCTTATATCTTTTGCTTACTGCTTTGCTTTTCATAGTGCCGGGCTGCGCCGGCCCGGATGGCCAAAAGGATGCGCTCATCGCTACTGTCGGGGAGTGGGACGATGCCACAGCGCAGGTCACCAACGCCATCAACCGCGTGGCGGAAGTACAGGAAAGCGCTACGGAGATGCTTGCCGGGCTGCAGGGGATGCCGGAGCTGAAAGAAAGCCTTTCCCTGCAGGTGGAAGTGCTCAACGGTTTGTCTCAGGAGGCCTTTGAATTTGTCAACCGCTGGCAGGAAGGGGCAGATCAGCTGAATGCCATCAAGGAGCAGGCGGCAGAAGGGAGCATGCCTTCTGGTGCCGAAGAAGAGCTGCAGCGCCTGCAGGAGCTCATCAAAGCCGGCAGAGCCAAAGCCCGGGAGTGGAATCAGTCGGCTGAAGAGGCCGAAGCGCTGCTGCAAAGCGCGCGGGAGGCCCTATCCGGCCCGGCAGAGGGCGAAGAAGGGTGATCGGCCCGCGCCTTGCATAACCGCCGCAAAATCCTATTTTAGCCCGAAATTACCGATAGCACAAGAGTACAAAACTTACAATATGGCTTTACGACACGCATTGCTGACAGCACTGCTACTGCTGACTGTCAGCACCCTTTTTGCTCAGGCGCCTCAGCGCTGGAGCTCCTCTGATATCCATCAGGCTATCCAAAAGCTCAACTTCCTGGGCTCTGCCCTGTACGTTGCTGCCCACCCGGATGACGAGAATCAGCGCATGATCGCCTTTTTGGCCAATGAGCCGAAGGCAGAGATGGCTTACTTGTCGCTCACCCGTGGCGACGGCGGCCAAAACCTGATCGGCCCGGAAATCCGCGAGCTGCTGGGCGTCATCCGCACGCAGGAGCTGCTGGCGGCCCGTAGCGTAGACGGCGGCAAGCAGATGTTTACCCGCGCCAACGACTTCGGCTATTCCAAGCATCCGGATGAGACGCTGGAAATCTGGCAGCGCGACGAGGTCCTTTCTGACGTAGTCTGGGCCATCCGAAAGTGGCAGCCGGATGTCATCATCAACCGTTTTGACCACGAGTCGGCCGGGCGCACGCACGGTCACCACCCCTCCTCGGCTATCCTGTCGTATGAGGCGTTCGACCTGGCGGGCGACCCGCAGGCCTATCCGGAGCAACTCCAATACGTTGATACCTGGCAGCCCCGCCGCCTCTTCTTCAATACTTCCTGGTGGTTTTACGGCAGCCGGGAGGCTTTCGCGGAAGCGGACAAAACGGACCTGATGAGCGTGGATATCGGCGTCTACTACCCGCTGGAGGGCAAGTCGAACAATGAAATTGCTGCTGAAGCCCGGAGTATGCACAAGTGTCAGGGCTTTGGCGCTACCCTGAGCCGCGGCACGCAGCAGGAATACCTGAAGTTGCTCAAGGGCGATATGCCGGAAAACAAGGAAAGCGTCTTCGAGGGCGTCAATACGAGCTGGTCCCGCGTGAAGGGCGGCGAGGCGGTTGGTGAGATTTTGGCGAAAGCCGAAAAGGAGTACCGCTACGAACAGCCCCACCTGGTGCTGCCGCTGCTGCTGGACGCTTACGCGAAAATGGATCAGGTGGAGGACGGCTACTGGAAGCGCGTGAAAACGGCAGAGCTGAAGGAAGTGATCCTGGCTACGATGGGCTTGTACGCCGAGGCGACTGCGGAAGACTATTCTGCCACGCCGGGCGAGGATATCGAACTGACAATGGAAATCATCAACCGCTCCCCGGCTGCGGTGAAGCTGATTTCCGTGGACTACCTGCCGCTGGGTGCAGACAGCACGCTGCAGCTTTCGCTGGACGATAATCAGCAGTACGAATTTTACAAAACACTCACCCTGCCGGAGGATATGCCTTACACCAACCCGTACTGGCTGAACGAAGAGGGGCAGCTGGGCATGTACAAGGTGGAAAATCAGCTGCTGCGCGGCTTGCCGGAAACACCCCGCTTACTGCAGGTGCGTTTCAACATCGAAGTGGAAGGGCAGCCGTTGCAATTCATGCGCGAGGTGGTGTACAAGAATACCGACCCGGTGAAGGGCGAGACCTACCGCCCCTTCGAGGTGACGCCACCGGTTTTTGCTAATATCACAGAGAGTGTGTACGTCTATGGCGATACGAAGCCGCAGGATGTGGAAGTACGGGTAAGAGCCGGCCGCGACAGCGTATCAGGAGCGTTGGAGCTGAAAGCACCGCGCGGCTGGCAGGTTACTCCTAAGCGGATGCAGGTTGATTTAGCGCAGAAGAGTCAGGAGGAAGTGCTGGCGTTCCGCCTCTCTCCGCCTTCCGGCCAAAGCGAGGGCGAGCTGAGGGCAGTAGTGGAGCTGGAAAATGGCGAAACCTACGAGAAACAGCTCAACCTGATCGAATATGACCACATCCCTACGCAGATGGTGATGCTGGACAATTCGGCGAAAGCCGTAAAAATCGGCCTGGAAAAAGCCGGGGAACGCATCGGCTACATCATGGGTGCCGGGGACGAAATCCCCAACAGCCTGCGGCAAATCGGCTATGAGGTGGACTTACTGGAGGAGGAAGACATCACGGCAGAGCGCCTGCAGCAGTACGATGCGGTCATACTAGGCATCCGTGTGTACAATACCCGGGAGCGCATGCCATTTTACCAGCCGGTACTGTTTGACTACGTCAAGGCAGGCGGCACGCTGATCGCGCAGTACAATACGACCTGGAACCTGAAGATGGACATGGAGGATATTGCCCCGCTGCCGCTGAAAATCTCCCGCGACCGGGTGACGGTGGAGGAAGCGGAGGTGCGTTTTCTGGCACCGGAGCACCCGGTACTCAACTGGCCCAACAAGATTACGGAAGCCGACTTTGAAGGCTGGGTGCAGGAGCGTGGCTTGTACTTTCCCAATGAATGGGGCGAAGCCTTCACACCCATACTGTCG
>CAJXXJ010000457.1 GCA_913062745.1 uncultured Phaeodactylibacter sp. | reverse complement strand
GGGAGCCAGCCTGAAGCTTGTCGCCCCCACCGGCGACTACGACAGCGACCGGGTGGTGAACGTCGGCGCGAACCGCTGGGCGGCGCGCGCCGAGCTCGGCTATATCGCCCCCCTGACCCCACGCCTGCTGCTGGAAGTGCAGGCGGGTGTCTGGCTGTTCACGGATAACGACGACTTCCTGGGCTTCAAGCGCGAGCAGGATCCGATCTACGCCCTTCAGGCCATCCAGCACGTCTTCGATTTTATCGACTACTTCCTCTTCTACCTCTTGGGGAGAAGCTCCCTGATAGACGACGGTGACCGCCACGAAATTTGTAGGCTCTGGTGGAAGGAAATTGGACCGCATCTGAATGAGGGTAGCCAATCCAACCACAATGATTAGCCCCACCACGATATCTACGATACGGGGCCTTTGTATAAGTGAGTGAATAATTTTTTCCATTGCTTTTTTTGTCTAAGGGCCCGGAGAAGAATAACTTCTCCATTTGATACGGCTCTTTTTCCGCCATGCTGCGTTGCTCGTCGGTCAGGTAGCTCCGGCTATCTTCCCTCCTCGCGTCTTGCCTGGCGAAAAAATAGCTCGCCTGAAATGATGAACTTATTTTCCTCCGGCCCCTAAAGGGCTACTTTGCTCCCTTCCATGGGAACTTCAAATTGATTTAAAATCACCATATCGCCATTGGACAAACCACGCACAATGATCGAGTCGGCCAAAAAGACAACAGGCTGTACAGGTTTGCGGGTAATGACATCCTCTTGCAGTACCAACACGCTCTCGTCACGGTTCATCGCCCCCATTGGGATCAAGGTTACCGAATTCAGGCTTTGGGTGACAAGCTGGCCCTCCAGGTACATACCGGGGCGCAGCCCTTTACCGCGTAGCCGGAAGAAAACAGGAATATTTTGTGTGGATGGATCCACTAGATTGTTGATGCGCACCACAGTGCCGATCCATTCACCGCTCACCTCATTGCTGACAAAGGTTATCTGGTCACCAATGTCTAGATGTTCGAGGGCTGAAAGGGGGATGCCGGCTTCCATCTCATAGGACACGCTATTGGAAATTGTTCCTAGCGGCTGACCTGGGCTGACCAGGCTTCCTACATCAATATTGGAGGCCGTGACGGTACCTGTATACGGGGCTTTTATGACGTACTTCGCCAATCGCTCTTCCAACGATTTAATTTGAAAAAACAGGCTATATACCTGATTACTGATGAGGTAAAACCGCTCCTCGGTGCTCTGGGGCTCAGGGAGGTCTTTCAGGGTGTCCCCAGCCTTGTAATTCTGTGCGTAGTCGAGCCACTGAGGGTAGCTGTCAGGGTAGTCTGACTTAAGGTCAGGCAAGATGCCGGTCAGGACATTTAAAAAAGCAGTACGCTGCGATTCCAGGTTATAAGCAAACTCTGTGCTTTCAATGGAAATAAGCGTTTCCCCATCTCTAAAATTCATACCTGCCTTAAAAGGACGGGTTGCCGACTTGATTTTGCCCTGTACTTCTGCAAACACCTGCGTCGTATTGGCTGGGATTACGCGCCCGCTGACGGTGGTTGAAACGCTGCGGTCAGTAAGGGTAGCCGGCAACAATCCTAGGTCTTGTTTTTTCAGCCTGGTTGCCGGAGCATCTACTTGACTGGTGTTGGTGGATTCAGCTTCCGCGTCTTGAGCATTGACGGGACCACAACTCGTTGTGAACTGAAACAACGTCAGGGCACCTAAGCCATAAATCCAAATTACTAGTTTATTCATTTGCTGGATATTTAATTGTTCCAGCGTATAAATGAATGTCGTTCATTTTGGTTTAAGAACGAAGGGAAAAAATTTAGATTTTATTTTTCGACTTTGTAAATCGCTGATTGTTATAACTATAAATCAATATCCTTCAAAAAATCAAAAACAAGCCAGCAATAAAAATAGATATTATGACACTATATATGGTTTTAAAATGAATCAAGTTCATTTAATTAGCTAATGAGCACGGATACCTTCTATAACAAAATTAACGTAGGTAGTATAAAAATCTTCCGTCGGCTTATTAAGCTCGCTAGTGATTTGCGGCCCGCTCAGGTCGACCATTTGCACCATGCCATTGCACATGGCCCATGCGATGTAAGTAAACTCTGCTACGTTGATGGAAGGACGGATCAGACCCTGGGTTTTGGCACGATCCAATACGGAAGCGACTAGCGCGGAAATATTCCGGCTGGTTTGCTTCAACTCCGGCGGTTCATTTTCTTCGGCATTTACTTTATAAAAATTAACGAGCTCGTAATAGAGCCTGTACTTATTATAAAACTTAAAATTAGCTTGCAAGATATTCCGCAGTTGCTCCAAGGGGTCTTCTGTCTTCTCAATAGCTTGGTGGAAGAGCGCTAACAGCTTCTGTCGTGAACGGATAGTGAGCTGCGCAATAATGTCTTCTTTTTTACTGAAGTATAAGTACAAAGTACCCTGCGCAAGCTTGGCTTCTTTTGCTACAGCGCTTATGCTTAGTTTGTGCAGCCCCCTGCGTTCCAAGACGACCTCTGCACTATCGAGGATAAGCTGTTTCCGTAAGTTCTTTTCTTTTTGATCTCTTGCTTTTAGCATTTCAACTCATTAAGTTTTCCACCCCACAAATATACTAAGTGCTTGTTTTAAGGTAATCATTTGGTCTGCAAAAGGCTGTTTTCAGAACCTCGCTTCGTTTATTTTTGCCCCCGCAGCGCTGCTATGGAGGCAGAAAACAAGCCTTGCGAGAACCTAAAAATCAGCCATTTTCGCCTCCAAAGCACCACCTCCAAACAAGCACTAACAAGATTACTGCCACATACATGACCAAATCAACAGATATAACTCAAAGGTGTTTTTGATTGCTAGCTTGCCTTAATTATCAGCTCATACATCCCCGGCGGGATGACAACTCCTTCCCCATACCGCTCCAGTTCACTTCTGCCCTCTAGTTCAAATCCCGCCGGCAATTTTAGCAAGGCTTCCTGATTAGGCGGTAGCTCCACGGAATAGATGATTTGCCCCTTTTCTTTTTTCCAGTTGCTGGTAATCTTGCCGTACAAGCTGTCATAGGAACACTCCACCCACTCCAGCTCTGTCTCAAACCCCGGCTGCAGGATAATGCCAATGTCTTTGGTGAAATCTACCTGAATACCGCCCAGGTAGTAATACAGCCAAAAGCCAACGTTGATAGCGAAGGGGTGGTGGCTGGTACCGTATCCCTGGGCGTTGAGGTTCTCGCCCATGGTACTCTTTTTGTCTCTCACGAAGTGTAGCCAACCCGGGCTCTCCTCCTGTGTAACCATGCGGTAGGCGGTGCTGAGCTGCCCGTTTTCCGAAAGGTATTTCAGCAAAGGGTTCACGCCGACGAAGCCTACGGAGGTGTGGAAATCATTGGTTTTGATCGCGTCCATCAGGCGGTTGGCTACTCTTTGCTCTTCTCCCTCGGGAACCAGCCCCAGGTATAGCGGCAGGGCCTGGGCAGTCTGGGAATTGTTTGCATACCAGCCGGTTTGCGGATCGAAAAACTGCTCGTTGAACACCTGTTTAATGGTACCAGCGTACTGGCTGTACATTTCCGCATCACCCTGCCTGCCCAGCAATTTGGCGTAAGCCGCTGTCCTTCGGCAGAAGTAGTAGCTCGCCGCAGTAGACGTCTGCTCCACTGGCGTAAGCCCCGGGCCCCAGCCTTTACTGCCGTGCGTGAGGTCGAGCCAGTCGCCGAGCGACCAGCTTACGATATGATCTTCGGCAGTACCGCGCACAAAGTCAGCATAGGCTTTGGCGGCCGGGTAGGCTTGGCGGACGACTGCGGTATCGGTGGTAAATTCCAGTAACTTGTCGGTAACGAAAAAGATAGTGCCGCCCCACCAGGGATCGTCGTAAAGAATAGGCACCCGCTTGCCCGATTCATCCAGCTCGAGAAAACCCCAGCCGTTGGTAGGCACAATGGGCGGGATGTGGCCATTTGGTTCCTGGGCATCGATCAAGTCCTGCAGGTACTTTTTGTAGGTATTGATAGCGTCGAAATTCATCAGGTAGGATTCCATGGTGACCATGCCGCCGTCGAAGGTCCAGCCCATTTTTTCGCGGGTGGGTTCTTCGCCGGGCATGCTGTGTACGGAGTTGAGCAGGGTACGGCGG
>CAJXXJ010000456.1 GCA_913062745.1 uncultured Phaeodactylibacter sp. | reverse complement strand
ACTTCCGGGCTGTTGAAGCGGTCGGCAAACTGCTGTAGTCCGGGCATGCTTCCTGCCAGCTGTGCTGCCTGCTGCGGGTCCGCCAGCTGCGCCACGCTCACCTCGTTCAGCAGCCCGTCGGGGTCATAAGCGTAGGCTGGCAAAATAGGGATATTGCTGACTACCGCTTCTCCGAGTATATACTTTTGGTCGGCGTAGATCGTAAAACGCCTGGGGTTGTCGGGGTCGATTTGCATATCCTGGATAAAGTCGAGATAAGCCCGCACATGCGCCGATTCGACCTTTGGGTTGAGCACCGCTTTCAGCGTAAAGGCTACATCCTCAGCGGTGATGGGCGTTCCGTTGTCCCAGCGCGCGGCCTCCTGCAACTCAAAGGTGTAGGCCACTCCGCCTGCATAGGAGCCCTCCTGCTGTTCTTCGACTACCGGGCGGCCTGTAGCCAGCTGCGGCTCCAGCTCGAGAGTAGCAGGGTTGAAATGCAGCAGGTTGAAGAAAATCTGTTCGTTGACGACCCGGCCGTAGGTGCTGGTAGACAGCAGCGGGTTGAGGCGGTCGGGCTCTGCAGGCAGGCGGGCGTGCACCGTGCTGGGCTGTTGCTCCTGGCCCTGCGGCTTGGTGTCTGAAGCACAGCTCCAGAGCGTAAGGGTGAAGAATAGGGATAAAGTCAAAACCTGGGATATCAATGGGTGTCTCATCATATTGGCTGGACGGTCGTTGATTTTGGTGAATTCTTTTGCCCTAAAATAAGCGATTATGCGGGCTCTTAATAATTTTTTTTCTCCTGCGCCTGCCAGCCCCGGCAGTCAGCGCTCTGCAGCGCCCGCCGGGATAAACTTATTCTGGTGCTGAACCTGTACCCCCGGCTTTTGTTTTTTTGGGAAACCAACAGCCTATGCCAACTGTGCTTATCGGTGGTGGGAGCGGCCTTATCGGCACCCGCCTCAGCCAATTGCTTGACGATCAGGGGTACGATGTGCTCCACCTTAGCCGCAAAGAACGGCCCAACGCCCCTTTCAGGACCTACCAATGGGATGTGCAAGCGGGCACGATTGACGAAGAGGCCGTGCAGCAGGCAGATTACGTCATCAACCTGGCCGGTGCCGGCATCGCCGACAAGCCCTGGACCAAATCGCGCAAAGAGCTGATTATCAGCAGCCGGGTTAATACCGCCCGCTTGTTCCGGGATGCCTTTCAGCGGCTGAATGACTACCCCAAAGCCTACTTGTCCAGTACCGCTATCGGCTACTACGGCGACCGCGGCGAGCAGCTGGTGCAGGAGAGCGACCCGCCCGGGCAGGGATTTTTGTCTGAAAGTACGCAGGCCTGGGAAAAAGCTATTCAGGAAGTGGCGGAAACCGGCGTACGCACCGTAGGCATCCGCATCGGCATCGTCATGTCCACACAGGGCGGCGCTATGGAAAAAATGATGATCCCCTTCCGCTTTTACGCCGGCACCTACTTCGGAGATGGGCAGCAGTGGTACTCCTGGGTGCACATTGATGATGTCTGCCGCCTGTTTATCCACGCGATGGAGCAGGAAGAGATGAGCGGCTTTTACAATGGCGTGGCACCGCACCCGGCACGGAATAAAGACCTGGTTGAACAAATGAAAGATGCGATGGGGCAGACTGCGGTGGTCATGCCCGCCCCGGCATTCGCTATGCGCCTCGCAATGGGGGAGATGGCACACGCCGTACTCGACAGCACCAAAGTCTCCGCAGAGAAAACCCTGTCGACCGGATTCCGGTTTGAGCACCCCGAGCTCGGCCCGGCGCTAAAAGACCTGATAGACCGGAAGATTTAGGGGTTCTTAAGCTCGCTGGTTTCCTGCCCGGGCCGTGCGTAAGCCAGGCGGGAAAGCAGCTTTGGCTCAAAGTAGCTGTCCAGACCGGCCACACTGACTACCTTCCCTTCCTCCAGCAGCACATGGCCGTTGGGGGCGATGAGCGATTCATCAATCAGCATTTCCACCACCCGGCCCACGATGAAGATGGTGTCATTGGCTTTGATGTGGTGCTCTTCCTGCAGCTCCAGCCCCAGCTTGATCGGGCTTTCTTCAACGTAGGGTGCCGGGTGCATGGGCGAAAACTGTGGCGTCAGCCCCACTGCTTCAAATTCAGATTCCAGCTCCCCATATTTGGCGGAAGCCTGATGCGCCTGCCGGTAAAAATCAGTAGTCACCTGATTGAGCGTGAAAAAGCCCTGCGCTTTGATGTTATGGTAAGTCTGCCGGGGTACCGTCAGGGGGCGCATGATAAACCCAAGCAAAGGGGGCGTGGCGCCAATGTGGGTAATAGAATTGAAGAGGCCCAAATTCGGCACCTTCTGGTGGCTGACGCTGCCGAGCAGCTGGCAGGAACGGAAGCCGGATACTGTGTTCATTAAGTCGCGGCGGTAGAAAGGTTCCATCGCCAGAATATCATCAAGCGTAAAGTGTTTTTCCATCTCTGTTTTGCTTATTGCTGAATGCTATCAACACCACAGGTCGGGCATCGTTTAAACTCGGAACGGATAGGTTGAAGCGTAAGGAACAAACCCGGAGTACAAGCTTCTGATTTGCACAGGCATTAGGTCATTTTTTCTGATTTCAGCCGGGGATAGCACTCCTTCACCAGCACATCAGCATTTTCAGAAGTTGCACTAAAATCGTAAATTGAAACCATGGGAGCGCCAGACGACAAAATAAAGGTCCCTTCCTTTGAGGAGGCCCGCACGCACTACACCCGCCCGGAGCGTTCGCGTACCATGAGCCGTATCCGTTCCAGAGATACTAAAGCAGAGGTAGCGTTGCGGCAGGCGCTGTGGCACAAGGGGTACCGCTTTCGCAAAAATGTCAAAAGCCTGCCCGGCAGCCCGGATATTGCCATCAAAAAATACAAGGTAGCCGTGTTTGTGGATGGTGAATTCTGGCATGGCTACCGATGGGAGGAAAAGCGGGATACCATTAAGCGAAACCGGGCGTACTGGATTCCAAAAATTGAACGCAACATGCAGCGCGACCGCGAGAATACCCAAAAGCTGCAGGATCAGGGCTGGATCGTGCTGCGCTTCTGGGAGCGCCGCCTGAAGAAAGAACCACAGCTTTGTCTGGAGATGGTCATTGCTGCAATTGAGGGCAGGCGGAAAGGCAAATAAATTCCTTATCTTTAACCCACAACCGCAATCGAAAACACATGCAGCTACGCCTTACCGCATCATTATTCACGCTCTTCCTTTTCCTGCTGCCTGTCTGCAGTCAGGCACAGCACGCCGCTTACGCAAAAGTTTCCGTTGAATTGCAAGACTGCCTGATGCGCTCCCCGGACAGCACCTTCCGCGTACAATTGTTGCTCCGGGACCGCATAGACCCTCAGCAACTGGAAGCCGGCTACCGGGCGCAGCAGCTGAGCGTGGAAGAGCGCAGCCGCCGTATGCTGCAGTCGCTGCAGGAAAAAGCAGCCTCCACACAGGGCGCAGTGCTGCAAAAGCTGCAAGGAATACCGGGTATCGTCCCCGGCTCCTTTTCTTCCTACTGGGTCACCAATCTCATCTACTGTGATGCCAACGCTGCTGCCATCGCCCGCCTTAGCGAAATGGAGGAAATCGACTACATCGAGCGGGACTGGGGCATGGACTTTCCGGATGCGGTGGAAAGCGCGCCGGCCGGGCTGCTCAATGAAAGCCGCGAACCGGGCCTGGATGTGATCGGCGCTCCCTTTATGTGGGAGAAAGGCTATACCGGCTACGGCCAAAAGGTCTTAGTGGTAGATACCGGGCACGACACAGAGCATCCGGCAGTGGCGCATAACTTTGCTTACAATTACTACCCCATGGAGCAATCCTGGGCCAACCCCGGGCAACCGTACTACTGCGGCAGTCACGGCACTCATGTGGGGGGCACTATCGTTGGGCTAGACCGGGTGCGGCGTGATACCATCGGCGTGGCCTTCGGAGCCCTGTGGCAGGGGAGCGGTGCTCAGTTTGCGGACTGCGATGCCTCCAATGCTTCCTCAGAAGATTTCACTGCCATCTTTCAGTGGGCGATGGACCCGGATGGCAACCCTGCTACCATCGAAGACCGCCCCGATGTGATTAACAATTCCTGGAGCCGGAACTACCCCATTCAAGAGGATTGTGGCGCCCCCATCCACCGCCTGG
>CAJXXJ010000455.1 GCA_913062745.1 uncultured Phaeodactylibacter sp. | reverse complement strand
CTGAGCAGAGGAGGTTACGGTCCCCACATCAATCGTCCGGTTGCTACCCGCCGTGACAAAACCGAAGTTGTCCAGGATGACCCGCTCCAGCAGCAGGCCAGGCTGATTGGGGTCTTCGATAAAGATGTCTATTTCATCGTTCACGTCCAGCGATCCGCCGCCCTCAAGCGACAGGCGGATATCAGAAACCAGAAAATCAAAGCGGTTGAGGCGGAAAGGCGTCCCCGCCTCATCCAGGTAGAAGGTATCGAACCGCAGGGGCACGGTAGTGTCCGGATAGCTGTAAACGTGCTCAAAGCGCAGGCGGAGCTCCGGGTACACGCAGTCTTCCGGGGCCGGCTCATCGGCTGAGAAGTCATAGTTGACCGCCTCTACATCGAGGCAGCCGCTCTGAGGCTCATAGCAAGCCTGCATAAAAAAGAGCAGGGCGAGCAGGGCCAGTACCGTACTACTGCTTTTGTTCTTGCTCATAATCGCGTACCAGCTTTTTGACGATTTGCTTGACCTGAGAACTGAACTCCTTGTTCAGGATCCAGTTGTAATACTGCCGGTCTTTGTAGAGGGTAGCAGCTACGGGCTGTCCGTTGTATTTGCCAAAGCTGAATACGATTTCGCCATTGACATCGTACTTCATTTTCTGCGTGGCATCCACAAAGCGCAGGTCATTGGTAAAGTCGTGAATCGACTGCATGTCGTTGGTGACGGGCGTTGGGGTTACATTGCCATCTGCATCAACGTGGTCGACCCCGCGGTAGCGTTTCAGCTGCCCTTTGAGCACATCAACGGTAGCCCGTACGTCTGCCAGCGCATTGTGGGCGTCTTCCATATCCTTTTCGCAGTAGAACTTCAGGGCAGCCTGCAGGGTACGGGGTTCCATTTTATAAAAAACGCGCTGCACATCAATCGTTCGGCGGTTATCCACGCTAAATTCCAGCCCGGCCCGGTCAAACTCCTCCATCAGCATCGGGATGTCGAAACGGTTAGAGTTGTATCCCGCCAGGTCCGCATCGCCGATGAAGTCATAAATCTGCTGTGCTACCTGCGAGAAGGTAGGCTTGTTGGCTACGTCCTTAGGCGTGATGCCGTGCACCTGCATGGCTTCTTCGGTAATGGGGAAGCTCGGGTTGATCAGCATTTCCAGTTCCTCCGGCTCGCGGCCATCCTTAAAGTATTTGATCATGGCAATTTGCATAATGCGGTCCCGCACTACATTCAGGCCAGTAGCTTCAATATCAAAAAAGACGAGGTCGCGGTCGAGTTTAAAATCCATAAAGTGTTTTACTGTTCTGTTTTGAAAAGAGACTGCAGGCCCGGAGTATAACGCACGGCCATACCGCCGTCTTCCTCCCCGATAATGAAGTAGGCCTCCAGGTTAGGGATGCTTTCGATAAGGTCGTATGCCCGTTCAGGCCCAAGCGTCATACAGGCTGTCGCGTAGGCATCCGCAGTCATACAGTCCGGCGCGAAGACGGAAGCGCTCAGCAGCGCGTTTCGTTCGGGGTAGCCGGTTTTGGGGTTGATGGTATGGCTGTATTTAACGCCGTCCACCTCATAAAAATTGCGGTAATTTCCGGATGTGGCCAGGGCGCGGTCTTTCAGCGGTACGGTGGTTTGGATGTCCTGCACGCCGGCTTCTTCATTGGGGTAGTTGATGCCCAGCTTCCAGGCATCGCCGCGCGGGCTCATCCCCTGTGCCAGGGTTTCGCCGCCGATGTCGACGAGGTAGTTGCTGATGCCACGGGCGGCAAGGATACGCCCGAGCAGGTCTACGCCGTAGCCTTTGGCGATTGCGCTGAAGTCGAGTTTGACGCCGGGGTTGCTCTTGACGAGCACTTCGCTTTCATCGTACAGCTCCAGCTCCACATGATCCATGCCGATGTAGCGCATGAGCGAATCGATCTTCGAGCTGTCCACTGTGGTAATCTTCTTTTTTTCATCGTAGCCAAACCCCCAGTAGTTGACCAGCGGCATAACGGTAGGGTCAAAAAAGCCATCCGTTTTGCTGAAGACCTCCCTGGCTTTCTTGTAGTTGGCGATGAAGTGGTCGTTGTTGTAGCCGGTATTGTTACCGGTATTGGGGTCAGTGCCGAGCTGATACAGGCTGTCGGCTTGGTTGAAGCGGGAGATCGTGGATTCGGGGATGTAGGTGGAGACCTGCATATTCAGTGCCTGCAGGGCGGAATCGAACACCGTTTTGAGGTTCTCATCCTGTACATCTTTGTACGTTACCCGGTAGTACGTGCCCATGGTGTTGCCTTCCACTACGGTGTAGTCCGCATTTTCCTTCATTTTATTGCCGGAAGTTTCACAGCTGCTGAGCAGGGTCAGCAGGAGCAGGGCGGAAAGCAATGGGGTGAGGAGTAGTTGTCGTGTTGTCATTAGACTGATTTTCGGATTTGAGCATCTACGGAGTACCATCCGGGGCCTGCCAGCATCAGGCAGAGGTAGGGCACGGCGTAGAGCAGTGCTTTTTCAAAATCACCAAACGGGTCGCCCCAGTGCGCGCCGAGTATGGCTACGAGCATGGTAAACAGCAGGGGGACAGCCGCGAGGCGGGTGTAGAGGCCGATGACCAGCAGGGCGGCGCACAGCAGCTCTGAAAATACGGCCAGGCCGAGGGAAATTTCCGGGCCGAGCCCGGCAAAATCATAAAACTTAATACTGCCACCGCTCATCAGTTTCATGAGCTTTGGCCAGCCGTGCCCTGCTGCCATGCCTAGCCCGAAAGTGAGCCGCAGCAAGAGCAGCACGAGGTCGTGGTACCGTTGGTGTATCATGTTTTCTGTTTTCCGTGCAACGTATAAGGGGGCGGCAAAGTTAGAAAATAAAGCGAGAGCATTTCAGCCCTCTGACAAAAGTGGCGGGTCAACGCTCCTCTTGTGTCAGGATCAGTGGCTGAACGGCCTGCCCCCGCCGGCTCAGTAACTGGCAGTAGTACAGGCCGGCGGGCAATTCCTGTACCGGCAGCAGTATGGCTTCACTGGCGGCGCCTTCCGGAATCTCCAGCTCCCAAACGGGCAGCCCGTCTGCCCGCAGCAGGCGGAGCAGAGCACCGCTGCTCCCTGAAATGTCAACCCGGGCAAATGCCTGCTGCTGCGTGGGGTTGGGGAAAAGCTGTAAGCCTGGCGCTTTTTGTTTGATGGCAGTAATGTTATTGATAATCCCCGCTCCCTCCGTGAGCAGGTAAGTGGCATCAGCCGTCAGCTGCTCGTAGGTTTCTGTCAATCCATTGGGCCAGCGTACCTGCAGCCGGTCAATGTTGGAAGCATCTCCCAGCCCGAAGTGCAGAGTAAAGCTGTTGTGGGAAGCATAGCTGGCGCCGGCGCACACCTCATCCATCCACTGCCGGCCTCCGGCCTCCACGGTAACCCGGGCACCAATGGCCGCCCGGTTGCTTTCAGTACCCTGCAGCCGCACTTTCAGGAAGTGGTGCTCATTCTGTACACGGTTGATCAGCAATTGATTGCCATCGCTGCCGCTGTTGACAATAAAAAGGTCCGGGCGCCCATCGTCATCCACATCGCTGCTTGCTACCCCGTAGCCGGCGTAGGGGCTGGACAAAGGGGTGTTGGCGCTGATGTTTTCGAAGGTGTTGTCGCCCCTGTTCCGGTAAAGGATATTGTCGAAGGGGGCAAAGTAGGAATCGTTGACCATGTAGATATCATCCCGGCCATCGTTGTCGTAGTCCAGGAAAATGGTGCCCCAGCCCATGCCCATATCGCCTACGCCGGCAGACTCGGTAATGACGGAAAAGGTGCCGTTGCCGTTGTTGAGCAGCAATTCATTCGAGTACAGGTTGGTGATGTAAAGGTCAAAGTATCCGTCACCGTTGATATCGCCAAAGTCGACGCCCATGCCCTGCGCAGCGATATTAGCACCGGAAAAGGAAGAGACGTCCTGGAAGGTACCGTCGCCGTTATTGCGGTAAAGGATGTTGGGCTGGTTGGCATCGTGGGTAAGGTAAAGGTCGAGGTCCCCGTCGTTATCATAGTCGAAGAAAAGCGACCCCATAGCAATGCCGAAGTCCTGTGCATTAGCCTGTTCGGTAACATCCGTAAAGGTGCCGTCGCCGTTGTTGTGGTAGAGGTAGTTGGTAGCGCTGATATTGGCGACGTAGAGATCGATAAACCCGTCTCGG
>CAJXXJ010000454.1 GCA_913062745.1 uncultured Phaeodactylibacter sp. | reverse complement strand
GGCCAAATATCCAGGTAAAGTCACTTAGCTCCAGCGGGTCAGAAAGGGGGCTGTCCTGCGCAAAAAGCGAGTTGCTGACCCGGCGGGGATTCGGCCGGTCGGGCCCGGCAGGATCGTCGATAAGGTCTGTGTACCCAACTTGAGTCGAGAGGCGCAAATTTGTATGTGCGGCTCCCCATTCCGGGTTTTCCAGATTGTTGTGCGAACCATCGTAGGTACGAACGGTCTGCACGTCTATGGTCTGCGCTGAGACCAGCAGACCAAAATTAAGCAATGCGGAAATGAGTAAAAGTCGTCTTTGCATAGTGCATTGTATTAGTTCATGGGAAGTAAATAATCCCTGATCATGATACCTTAAAAATACTTAGGTACAGGAAATAACGGGTTAAACGAATTTCTGGAATAATCCTGGAAACTTAGATCAACGTAGCTTTGGTATGCAATCGGCGAAACGTAAAGAACACGGTGTATGATTGATTTGTGTGCCTCTCAGGTGTTCTATACGAGGGGGAAGAGGATTCTGTTACAGGCAAATTTAATCATTTTCATCTATATGCAACAGTACTTACAGAATATTTTGCCCGCCCTGGCCGTTTGTCCGCTTGTCGGTGCGCCTGCCTTCTTATAATTGTGCAACCGCTTTTTCCTTTTTTTGTTAACTTTTGCCCCGATGCAGGCTGAAAAAAGACCGCAAATGTTAAATTCTGCCTAATGTCTTGTAATGGCAATGACTTTACGCCCGGGCTGTAGTCCAATAAGCAGACTTAAGTGGCAACGGATTGGTATGGCAAACGACTGCCAGTCAGTCCGTAGCCATATAACAGTCGGGTGATTTCTAAAGAAAGGGCTGCTTTCCGCAGCCCTTTCCTCTTTACAGCCGTTTTCGTCAAAAGCTTTCGGGCAAGCTGCCCCGGCAATTTGCGTTATACAGTCGGACAGACCCAAACGAGCAGGTATATTGAAAGCGGCATGGCTATATATTTCCTTCCTTTTTCTGCTATGGGCCGGGCCGCTACAGGCTCAGCGCATCAGCAATCAGCGCATGGTTACCGCTGTTCCTGCCGTAGCTTTGGTTTATTTCGACAGCCTCACGGTTATTCCGGGCAGCCAGCAGCTTTTTCATCGGGGGCAGCCGCTAGACCCCGGGCTGGCCCGCGTGGACCAAAAGCGCATCCGCCTCGACTCCAGCCTGCTACAGTATGATACGCTGCGGCTGCAGTACCGGGTACTGCCCTATGACCTGCAGCGCCGCTACCTGCATCTCGATACTGCACAGGCCAAACCGCTTGAGGATGGCGTCATCGGCCTGGCCTATAATCCCTACGCGCAGCAAGAGGAGGTGCTGAACTTCCGAGGGCTCAACTACAATGGTAACTTTACCCGGGGCATTTCCTTTGGCAACAATCAGGATTTGGTGCTCAACTCCAGTTTCAACCTGCAGCTGGCCGGCGAGCTGGGGGACGGCATAGAAATTCTGGCGGCCATTACGGATGAAAATATTCCCATTCAGCCGGAAGGCAATACTCAGCAGCTGCGCGAGTTTGACCGCATTTTTATACAGCTGCAAAAAGACAGCAACAGGCTGATCGCCGGGGATTACGAGCTGCAACGCCCTCATAGCTACTTTATGAATTACTTCAAAAAGCTGCAGGGGGCTACCTTTTCCAACCGCACTTCCGTTTTCGGCGATGGCCGGCTTAGCTCCAATGCCAGCGTGGCTATTTCACGGGGGCAGTTTACGCGCAACCGCATTGAAGCCATAGAAGGCAATCAGGGGCCGTACAAGCTGCGGGGCGGAGAAGGAGAGCGCTTCATCGTGGTGCTGTCGGGCACCGAAAAGGTGTTCCTGGACGGCGAGCTGCTCACCCGCGGCCTGGAGCGCGATTACGTGATCGACTACAACCGGGGGGAGCTTACCTTTACCAATCAGCGCCTTATCACCAAAGACAGCCGCATCGTGGTGGAGTTTGAGTATGCCGACCAGAACTACGTACGCTCTCTCTACGCTATGGGTACCACCTATGAGCAGGGGCGGCTGCGGCTGGACTTCAACCTGTTCAATCAGCAGGACAGCAAAAACTCAACCGGCGAGCTCGCTTTGTCCGATGAAGCCAAGCGTACCCTCAGCCGCGCCGGTGACAACCTGCAGGCGGCACTGA
The DNA here is from genome assembly GCA_913062745.1 of uncultured Phaeodactylibacter sp. Lineage (GTDB taxonomy): Bacteria > Bacteroidota > Bacteroidia > Chitinophagales > Saprospiraceae > Phaeodactylibacter. Next base: position 1,990 of record CAJXXJ010000454.1, on the reverse strand, counting down.
GCCCCAGCATTGATACACTGGAAGAGCTTACTCCCTTTCGGGTCGCCTACCGCCGGGTGGATACCTTGATCAGCTGCGGTATTCAGGATAGCCTGGTGCAGTACCTGGCTTTTACTACCGATCCGGAGGCAGAGCTGTTTACGGCCCGCTTTTCTTTCGTGGGCCCCGGCAACGGGCAGTACGTACTGGATGAAACTCAATCGGCCAATGAGCGCGTATACCGCTGGGTCGGGGTGGATGAGAATTGCCGGGGCAGGGGGGACTACGCTCCGGTAACTCCCGTGACGCCGCCCCGGCAGCAACAGCTCTACACTTTGGGCGGAGAGTATCGGCTTAGCCCTGGTGCCGCTATCCGGGCGGAAGTAGGCATGAGCCGCAACGACCTGAACCGGTTTTCCCGGCTGGACAGTGAAGACGACGTTGGGTTTTCTGCTTATACCGAATGGCGGCAACAGGCACAATTTGGAGGAGACAGCAGCTGGTCGGTCGCTACGCAGCTGAGTTACGAATGGGTACAGCGTGATTTTGAGCCGCTCAACCCTTACCGGAACCCGGAATTCCTGCGCGACTGGAGCCTGGCGGATGTGCAGGGCCGGGGGGAGGTGCAGGAAGCAGAGGAGCACATCGGGAAGGCGGGCCTGCAGATCCGCAAGCCGGGGCTGGGGCGATTGCAGTATGAGCTGAGCACTTTTCAGCGCGACAGCCTGTACGCCGGCTGGCAGCACCGCTTTGAGCTTGATGATGAAAATGAAAACTGGCAGGTGCAGTTGCGCGGCAGCTACCTGAGCTCAGAGAACGAAGGGCTGCGCACGCGTTTTCTGCGGCCCCGGGCTACCATCGCTTACCGGCTGCCGGTCGGGAAGGGGCTGCGGCTGGGCGCTTACGGAGAGCAGGAGCGCAACGCCCGCCTGCCCGCAGGGCAGGACTCCCTGCAGCTCAACAGTTTTTACTACAACCGGTATCGCTTCTTTCTCGAAACAGACGAGCAGGAGGGCTGGAACTGGGGCAGCAGCTACAGTCAGCGGATCGATTACGCACCCGCCGGCGACCGCTTCCTGCGCTCTGCGGTAGCCTCGGAGGCCAATGTGAATGGTGCCTGGCAGTGGGCACAGAAGGGTAACCGGCTGCGGCTGGCCGGCAACTTCACGTACCGGCAGCTGAAAGTGATACAGGAAGAAAGCCCCGGGCTGGAGCCGGGAGAGACCTTCCTGGGCCGGGGCGACCTTAACTTTACCCTGCTGAAGGGCGTGGTGCAATCCGCCAATACCTACGAAATCGGCTCCGGGCAGGAAGCTAAGATTGAGTTCACCTATGTGAGGGTCAACCCAGGGGAAGGCGACTACATCTGGCTGGACTCGCTCTACAACAATGATGGCATCATCCAACAAAACGAGATGGAAATTGCCCCTTTCCAGGATTTGGCAGACTACATACGTGTCAGCTCGGTAACGGATGAGTTTATCCGCACCGATAACGTTAGCCTCAACCAAAGCCTGCGGCTTACGCCAAAAGCAGTGTGGTACGGTGAGGAGGGGTGGAAAAAGATGGTAAGCCGTTTTTCCACCCTGTCCAACCTGGCGATTAACCGGAAGACGCAGGAATCTGAACAGGTAGCTGCCTGGAACCCCTTTCAGCTGGATGTGGCAGATTCCTCACTGGTAGCCGTGAGCTCCAATATTCGGAATGTTTTGTTTTTCAATCAGGCGGACCCCGTCTACGACCTGCAGTTGGGGATGAGCGACACCCGCAGCAAGATTGTACAGACATCGGGCTTTGAAAGCCGGCGGCGCAGCGAGCAGTACCTGCGGAGCCGATGGAATGCCACCCAGTCGCTGAGTATAGAAATGGGTGCTACCCGAGGGCAGCGGCTGAGTGATTCCGAGTTTTTCAATGAGAAGGATTTCAATATCTTTTTCTACCAGCTTACGCCAAAATTAACCTTCCTGCCCAACCGGAACTTCCGCGGCAGCATCACCTACGAGTTTCAACA
>CAJXXJ010000453.1 GCA_913062745.1 uncultured Phaeodactylibacter sp. | reverse complement strand
CCCGGTCTGTGCTTCCATCTCCTGCAACTGCACTGTGGCATCTGCCAGGCGCTGATTACTGCTCTGCGCGCGGACGATGCCCCGCAGGTAGGAGCACGGCTGAAGCAGGCCGGGCCTAAGTTCAATATAACCGGGAATGCCGTTGGCCACTACCCAGGCGTGGCTGCTGCCTTCCTGAATGAGGCGCACGCGTGACCCTGCGTCGATACTCAGCAACGCACCTTCCGTATTTTGGCGTAAGCCGTCCGGCCGGTTATACAGTGTACGGTTTTCGCTGAGGGTACGGCACTCAAAAGCGAGCGATTTGCCGGCACCACACCAGGCACGGAGCTGCTTCATGTCTAAAAAGGTAGTGTCCAGGGCTGCAGCGGCTGTGAAATAGCTGCAGGCGATTGCGTGCTGGGCAGAATCCTGCAGGACCTCCTCTGCCTGCAGCGCGTAGGCCGCTCCCCGGTTGTACAGTGCTACAGATAATCTTTGGCGCACCTGCTGAACGGAAATTTCGGAATCCGAAAACGGCAACATCGATAAGCTAATGCGGTTTTCGCTCCCTATAACTTCACCGCTAACGCCCAAAGCAACGGTTTCGTCCGTCCGGGGCAGGTAGAAACGCCACTGTGCGTCTCCGATATTGAAACTTCTGGGCAGCCCGTCCTCTGCAATTGGAGCGGAAAGCGTGGCCAGTATTCTGGAAACACGGGGCATGGCCTGATCGAGGGGGAGGGAATCTATGGAGGAGCGTGCGTACTCCTCCAGCAGGAGGGACCAGTCCGTAACATCTTCTATACAGAGAAAAGTCTCCTGGCCGGAACGCTCCACGGACACCATCGTTTGCTCGCAGCCTAGTTTGAAGTTCCAGGGAATACTCCCCAGCCCGATCAGCACGAGCAGAGCGGGCAGGAACCACCGCAGCTCACTCCACAGGCTCTCCATGCCCAGAGCCGGCATACCCTGCCGGTAGAAACGGTCGCGCCAGGTGTCCGGCACCCAGTCTGCTAATGTGTTTTTCTGGTTTTTCAGCCGGTAAGCCACTACCGCATCCGGAGTGTTGCCGAGGTTCATAAGCCCGGATATCTCATCGGCCAGGACCCGGCGGCGGGCAGGGTTGCTCACTACCAGGTATTCATTGAGCGCAGCCTGCATCCGGTAGTCCTCGTACGCAGCGCTGTCAGCGGGCGGCGCTTTCTCTTCCAGGATTTCCACCAGCTCTTTACGGATATCGTGCAGCAGCTGCGGATGTTCGGCTTCCAGCCAATCGACCAGTTGCAGCCGGGCGCCTTCGGGTATACTGCCTTCCACAAACCAGGGTAAGCGGCAGAGCTGCTGAATACGCCCGGCGGTGACCAGTTGAGTATCCCCTTCCGACAAATAGCGCCCCCAGTATAGAGTCATGTGCCAGTGCAGGCTCGGAAACACCGCGCAGGCGGCAATCCATTGCATCATTACAGGGCTGTAGTGCTGCTGCAGAGTGGCGATCAGCGGGCCTTCCAGCGTGACCGGCGGGTGTAGCGAGGCCTGCAGGCGCTTGATCCAGCTGTCCATGACGGGGTCTTCGTCTGCTTCCCACGCTTCCAGCAGCACTTCCAGGCTGCTCAGGCTGAGTGGCATCAGATGGAAAACATCGCCCAGCCGGCGTTCATTTCTGCCCCACTGTTCTATGGGCTTAGGGGTGAACAGGGCCCGCTGTTTCCAGCCTTCCATCAGATGGCCCCAGCTGGAGAGTTTGCCGGTCATTTTATTGATGAGGGAACTGCCACTGCCCAGCACGAAGAGCCGGGCCTGGCCGTAGCGCTGCTGCAGTTCACTCAGCGAGACGCCGTCCGGATAAATTTCATTGTAGCAGGTGCGGGGGTCACCGTCAAAAAAGAAGCGCTCCACCAGCACCTCGTTTGCGCGAAAGCGCCGGAATACATAGTCGAACAGCCGGGTACGGTGATTCCGGCGGGACTGCTGATCGATGAGGAGCAGGTACTCCGGTGGGCGGGTTTGCTGCCGGTACAAAAATTCCACCATGCCGCCCTTTCGGATGGTCGTATCTATAGTCCCCGGCACATCGAGCTCAAACACATCGCTGCCGGTACGCTGCCGCATGCGGTTGAGCAGGCGACGGAAGGTGCTGCCTAAAGCGATATTTTCTACACCGCTGATCCGGATATTCCAGGCGTAGGGGGGCTTGTCGGAAGCCGGCTGCAACTGTGGCGCACGATGCCGCTGCAGCCGGTAGATGAGCAGGGTGATGATGAGCCCGAGCCCAAGCAGTATGCCTCCCAGCCGCAGCCATTGCTGATAATACACAAGCTGCTGCTGCAGCCAGCTGGGCGGTTCTATGGGAGAAGCGAAAAGGTCATAATCGTAGGGCAAAGCTTTGGATTCCCAGCGGTTCGTCCGGACGGGGGGAGCTGTTGTTTCCTCTTCCTCCTCTTCGTCATCGCCTTCGTCTATAGTAGTTATGGGGTTGGGCAATTCCACAGTGGGCAAAAAGTGGACCGTCAGCGGCCCTTTCTTTCCCCTGAATTCTACTACGATGGAATCCTGCCAGCTGAGGGTGTCCGTTTTGGTAATGTACTCCAGGCAGCGGTTGTCTTTTATCAGGTAGGTGCCGTTTTCCTCACTGCCGGGAAAGATCGTCACTACGGTATCTATATCTCCCACCCTGGCATTAAGCATAGAGTCGTTGAGACAGACTTGCCGTTCGCCGCCGGCCGTGAGGCGGAATGGCTTTTTGATCGCATCCTGCTGCATGGTGCTTTTCTGCCAACCAAACAGAATAAGCGGAGGGATAATGAGCAGTGCGAGCAGCAGGTAAATCCCCCGGCGCAGCCAGCGCTGGCTGCGAGGTTCGGACTCCGGCTCAGCTGCGGCACCCTCTTCTTCCTGCAAACTGCGGAAGTAGCGTTCTGTACGCGCCAGGCTCTGGTCAAATAAGCGGTAAAACTGGTCCTGCTGCTGCGGATTGCGGACAAACAGCGGAGCAAGGCTATACTTTAGTTCTTCGGCGGGCAGGCCCTCAGGCAGTTTGCGCAACAGTTCCATGACCCGCAGGTACTGCCCGGTGCCGCTCTGATATCCTTCGGCTTCCAGGCTTTGAAATAGCTCAGACAGGAGACGATATGTATAGCTTTGCTGCATAGCTTACGCGTCGGCTACCATTTTTTGCAGCTGGTTGAGGTCATCCTTATTTTTAGCGAGTACGCAGTAAGAGAGGCTGAGTTTCCTGCGCTCTTCTTCATCAAGCTGGCTAAGGTCGGACAGGCGGTTGGGCTCGAAATCCATGCGGTGGAGCAACGCTGCCCATTGTATGAGTTCAGCAGTAGCTGGGTTCTTCTTGAGCTTGATGCCTTTTCGGGCCCGCAACTCCCCGAAGTGCTCAATGATCGTATTGAGCCGCTGCTTGCCTTCTTCCCCTTCGTAGCCATCTACTTTTTTCTGCAAAATGCGCAGCAGTTCCTCCGCAGTCGGGAATTCTATGTGGTAAAAAGCCACCCGGCGCAGGAAAGCTTCCGGCAGGTTTTTCTCCGAGTTGGAGGTCATGATGATGATGGGGCGGTTGTCTCCGCTCGTATTGTAGGTTTTCTCTACTTCCGGGACCTCAAAACGCAGATTCTCCAGGGCAGCGAGTACGTCATTGGGCAAATCACGGGGCGCCTTGTCGATTTCGTCGATCAGCACCACCCGGCGCTCGTTGCTGCGGATAGCCGCGCCCAGCGCCCGGTAGCGGATATATTTGCGCTCTACCTCTTCGAGGCTCAGCGCTTCCTGCTGCGTTTGGCTATACTGGAAATGGCCGAGTGCGTCGTAGCGGTAGAACAGGTCTTTGGCGGTGGAAGTGGTCTGTGCATTGAACACCAGCACGTCCCCGAGCGAGAAATAATGGGCTATGTGGTAGGCCAGTTGTGTTTTACCGGTGCCGGGCTCGCCGGTCAGCAACAGGGGCAGCCCGAGGTTGAGCGCTACGTTGACGGCGCTGACCAGGCCCGGAGCAGGCAGGTATAAAGCCGGGTCGTTAATGCGTTCGTTCAGGCGGATGGGCGGCAAGTCTTTCTGCCCTTCCGCAGCGTATAGGTGGAAGCTCATAGCTTATTCATTTGCGATTTGGTAAACGAGGGCTTGCAGCTCCTCGACGTCTTTCATATTAAAGCGCTGCTCCTTGCGG
>CAJXXJ010000452.1 GCA_913062745.1 uncultured Phaeodactylibacter sp. | reverse complement strand
AACCTAATGTGATGGGCATCAGTGGCCTCATCGGTAATCCGGCGGCCTACCAGGCCATTATGAAGTGCGATTTGTTGCTGCTGCTGGGCACTGATTTCCCCTACGATGAATTTCTGCCCGCGGACACCCCGACGGTACAAATTGATACCCGCCTCGGAAATATTGGAAAACGTACCGGAGTGACCACCGGTGTCCACAGCAGCATGGAGGCAGCCCTGCCACTCTTGCTGGAGCGGCTTACGCCAAAAACGGAGGATGGCTTTCTGCAAAAGATCAGTAAACGCTTTGATGCCTGGCAGGAAAAAGAGCAAAAAAAGACAGGTCTGGAACACGATCACGACTGCCTGCACCCGCAGCTCTTCACCCGGCATCTGGGAGAAGTAGCCGCCCCGGATGCGGTATTTGCACTGGACACCAGCACAGCCGTTATTTGGGCAAGCCGGCACATCACCTTCCACGCTCAGCGCCGCATGCTGGGCGCATTCAACCTTGGCACCCTGGCTGTAGCATTGCCCGCGGCCATCGGTGCGCAGCTCCTGCACCCGGAGCGGGAAGTCTGGGCACTGATCGGGGATGGTGGCTTCAATATGTGCATGCAGGAGTTTCTGACTGCCTGCCAGCAGGAGCTGCCTGTCAAAGTCCTGATTTTTAATAATTCCGAATATAACCTGGTCAAACTGGAAATGGAACAGGCCGGTGAGCAGCCCGCCTTCGGCCCGGTACGTTTTTCCAACCCCGACTACGTAGCCTTTGCCCGTTCGTTGGGCGGCGAAGGCGTCCGGGTGGAGCGCGTGGAGGATATCCCGGCGGCATTTGAGCAGGCACGCAACAGCAGGCGCCCGTTCCTGATTGATGCCGTGGTGACCGGCGGAGAAATCCCAATTCCACCGCACATGTCCGTCAAACAAGCCCTGAAACTCACCAAATCAAAAATCAAGGAAACCGTAAATGCCGCCAAAGGCGATCACCAGCAGTGGCAAAACATGAAAGAACAAATACAGGCCCTGCTGGACTACCGCTGGATGAACATCAGCCCGGCAGGCCAGTTGCATTGGTGAGACCGAATGATATAACCTCTTAAAACCACAACCATGCCCAGCTCAAAATCCTGGCGGGCCGTTCAGCTATTGCTGATCATTGTCCTGACTGTTGTTGTTCTGTATTACGGCAGTGGCTTTTTAATACCCCCCGCTTTTGGTGCCCTGCTTGCCACGATTTTCCACCCGATGGCCAAAAGGCTGGAGCAAAAAGGTTGGCCCAAAGGGGCTACTATTACCCTATCCGTGTTCATCTTCCTCCTGCTATTTACCGCATTGTCCGGCGTCATCTTCATGCAGGGCCAATCCCTGGTAGAAGACTGGCCCAAAATCAGCGAACGGCTCAATGAGAAACAGCAGCAAGTGGAAAAATTCCTTATTCAGCAAGTCGGTATCGCTGCCGAAAAGCGAATAGACCAGGCTATGGAGCGGCTCAGTCAGCAAAAGAAAGAAATTGCCAGTGCCGCGAGCGGTTTTATTGGCTCCTTCTTTTCCTTCATCACCGGCTTGGTGCTCGCCCTGGTATACATGGTCTTTTTTATGCTGGAGCGAAGGCGGATTGTAAACTTTTTCCTGAAAGCAGTCCCGCAGCGGCATCAGTCAGAGGCCCGGCAGGCGATCCACCAGGCCCGGGAGACCGCTACGGAGTATCTCGTAGGCCGGCTCATCCTTGTCGGTATTCTCAGTGTGCTTTATATCGGAGGTTTCCTGCTTTCCGGACTGCAGTATGCCGTGCCCATTGCCATACTGGCAGCCGTACTGTCCATCATTCCTTACATCGGTAATATAATTGGAGGAATCATCGCTATTGGTATCGCTTTTGCTACCGGTGGCCAGTTGAGCTTAATACTCGGCGTTGTTGGCACTATGGCCCTCGCACAGGTCATGGAAAGCTACGTCCTCACCCCCTGGATTATGGGTAAGGAAGTCAACCTCAACCCACTCGCCACTTTTGCATGCGTGCTCGGATTCGGAGTACTGTGGGGTATCGCGGGCACCGTGCTTGCCGTCCCTATTACCGGCGCTGCCAAAAAAATCTTTGATCACGTGGACGGCCTTCGCCCCTACGGATATCTGCTCGGCAACCGCGGTGCCGAGTCTTAAAGGAATTTCCCTAACCACTAGACAAACTGGATTTCATGAGTAAAAGGGATTGATTTTTGCGGGCTGCAGTTCCCGCCTTTAGGGGGCTAGGGGGCGTGCGGAGGCTAAAAAAATCAATCCCTTTTGAAAAATGTCTAGTAGTAGGATGTCCCTGTATATTTCCAAAAAAAACCAACACTATGCGCACTAGGTATCCCCCAAAAACAAAACCCTGTCTGCTTTATTCTCCTGTCTATGCATTTCACGAAACCACCCCGCTTCCCAACTTTCCTCCCCCGCCGCTGTTATTCCTCTCGAAAAACGACCACACGAGATACATGGCTTACCGCAGTATGATGGACGCTGTGCGCGATTTGGAGCGCCACGGCAAACTAATCCGGATCAAGGAAGAAGTAGACCCTAAGCTGGAAATGGCGAGCATCCACCGGCGCATATTCGACCGGGAAGGGCCGGCGCTGTTCTTTGAAAAGGTAAAGGGCAGCCCTTTTCCCGCGCTGTCTAATATTTACGGGACTTTCGAGCGTACGGAGTTTTTGTTCCGGCATACGATTGAACGGGTGCAGAAGGTGATTGAGCTGAAGGCCGACCCGGCTAATTTTTTCCAAAAGCCAACCCGATATCTTTCTGCGCCCTTCACGGCGCTTTCTGCCCTGCCGATGCAGAAGCGGGTGGGGGCGCCAATATTGCACGGGACGACGACAGTAAGCCAGCTGCCGCAGGTCAAATCCTGGCCGATGGACGGCGGGGCGTTTGTGACGCTGCCGCAGGTGCTGACGTTGCCGCCGGGCGAGCGCAGCATTATGCAGTCCAATCTGGGCATGTACCGCATACAACTCTCAGGCAATGAATACGTGCCGGACCGGGAAGTGGGCATGCACTATCAACTCCACCGGGGCATCGGCGTGCACCATACACAGTACAATGAAAGCGACGAGCCATTCCGGGCATCCATCTTCATAGGCGGGCCGCCCTCGCACGCTTTTGCGGCCATTATGCCTTTGCCGGAAGGGCTCTCTGAGCTGACCTTCGCCGGGATGCTGGGCGGGCGGCGCTTCCGCTATGTGCGTCATAAGGGGCATGTGCTTTCCGCGGATGCGGACTTTGTGATCACCGGCATTATCCGGAAGGGGGAGAAAAAGCCGGAGGGCCCCTTCGGCGACCACCTGGGGTACTACAGCCTGCAGCACGATTTTCCGGTAATGGAAGTAGAGGATGTCTACTACCGCAAGGATGCCGTCTGGCACTTCTCCGTGGTGGGCCGGCCGCCGCAGGAGGATTCGAGCTTCGGCTACCTGATCCATCAGCTCGTAAAGCTGCTGACGCCGCAGGAATTTCCGGGGATCAAAGAGATCAATGCGGTGGACGCCGCCGGGGTGCACCCGCTGCTGCTGGCTATCGGCAGCGAGCGCTATATGCCTTTCCGGGAGCGTAAACCGGAGGAAATCCTCACGCAGGCCAACCGCATCATCGGCTCCGGGCAGACCTCTCTGGCTAAGTTCCTGTTTATTGCGGCGCACGGGGATGCACCGGGGCTGAGCACGCATGATATCCCGGGCTTTTTTCACCATATGCTGGAGCGCATCGACCTGACGCGTGACCTGCATTTTCATACCAAAACGACCATTGACACCCTGGACTATTCCGGTTCAGGATGGAATGCCGGCTCCAAGGTGATTGTAGCCTGCTGCGGCGAAAAGCGGCGGGAACTGAAGGCGGAGCTGCCTGCAGACTTCAGCCTGCCGCCGGGCTTTAGCAACCCGAAGTTTGTGCAGCCGGGCATTCTCGCCATAGAAGGGCAGCCCTTTGAGGGCGAACAGTCCTATCGGGATCCCGAGGCGCTGGCCGACTACCTGAAGCCATTTGAGCTTTCCGGCGTACCGATGATCGTGCTATGTGACGATAGCGACTTCTTCAGCGGCCCGATCAACAACTTCCTCTGGGCAGCCTTCACCCGGGCTAACCCCTCGCACGATATCCACGGCGTAAATGCCTTTGTGGAGCACAAGCACTGGGGC
>CAJXXJ010000451.1 GCA_913062745.1 uncultured Phaeodactylibacter sp. | reverse complement strand
TGGGGCTGCCGGGGCTCGCTGATTATCGATGCGCGGATAAAGCCGCACCACGCCCCGCCCCTGATTACGGATAAAGAAGCCGAAGAGAAAGCAGACCGGTTCTTCAAAAAAGGTGGATTACTGGAAAAGTGGGGGTAAAACGCAACTACTCCTGCTTGATCACCCCTTCCGGGTTCAGCAAATAGCCAATGCCGAACAGGATAGCGAAAAGGAGGGCAAGCACAAGGATAGACAGAACCGCGTTTAACAATACCCGGTACCAGGCGGCACCATCGGGGCTAAACACTCGTGCACTCCACAGGAATACGGTACCAAAAAACCAGAGCGGCAAAGACCCCAGCTCCATGCCTGAAAACAGGTAGAGCATATCGTGAAGCAGGGTAAATAGCGTGGCCCAGAAAGCAAAGAGGTATATAGCGGCTGTGAAATGCTCCGGGAAGCTATGCTTTTGACGGTAATAGACAGCAGCTGTACAAAGGGCCAGCATTGGGATCATCAAAAGGAACAGGAATAGCTGGGGGGAGAAGAATGTCTTCAGAGAATCTGAAACCCCACTCACACTCACCGTTATACCCAGTATTTTCTGGTTGACCAATGCCAGGTGAAGGCCAAAAACGAAGAGCATGTATACCACTAACTGACTGGGCGAAAGGTAGTATCCCCTAAACCCCGACCAGTAGTTTTCGACGATATAGCGCGGGTTAGCCAGCAACTGCCGTAAGGTGCCCGGCAGGGAGCGCTCCGGCGCCAGCAAGCCCGACAGCCAGCCACCGATCACATCCCAGGTATTGACCCGACGGCCAAGGTAGCGCTGCCCACAGGATGAGCAGTAATCGCCCTGTAGTTCAGATTGGCAGATGGTGCAGGTGGTTGAAGCAGACATATTCTGGCTTTGGGCTATAAAGTTACAACTTTTTTGAATCGTACAGGTGTACACCAACCGATGCTTGCAGCATACCCGGGCCCACTGCTGGCCACTGAATTTTTCGCCCATGATTCATAGCTCGGACTGACCACTACCCTTCTTTCAAAATCCTGGAATAGTGAATGTAGCCCCTGCCCTACGCTCTTGCGCCCCTGCCTGAGCTGATCAAAAATGTACCGCAGATACTCAAAAGAGCATATCAGGCCTTTTTCACCTCTTGCTCCAGCTTCAGCACGCGGCTGCCGTCGTCCTGTTCGATCAGTAAGGCCTTATTGCCCTGCTCGCCCTTTCGGGTAATCTGCTCGCCTTTGATGGTTTTTGTCACTTTTTCGGCATGGGTTTCGACTACTTTGCCGGTGGCAGTGCCATTGCCCCAGTTCCATTTTACGGTTGTCCCTTCCTGAATCATAGTGTTTTGGGTTTGTTGTGTGAATGATATCTGCTATTAAGCGCGCATACGGCTGTAGATGTTCATCCTTGGTAAAAGGGCTGTTTTACCAGCTCAAATTCAGCAGCAATGGCTAATTCCGACCTTTTGCCCCCCCTTTGAACACCACAATACAACCTCATTCAAACCGCTGATAGTCAAACTATTGCAATCAAGTTGCATCAATTTGAAAACCCCAGTACGGATTAAAAAGCATTATACCTGCATCCGGCAATGCTTTATATTTGTAGCCTGACAATATTGTTATACTCCGGCGAAAGGGTAGCCCACCGAAAAAAATGGGCAAGCCTGATTGACCTGAGGATTACTCCCTTTCCACTTTTCCCGCCCTAACCATTGCCTCAAGCCTGTGCTGTGCCATTCGTACAGATCAGGCAAGCCACCACCGTGCCCACTACACAAGTTTGAACCTCATTTTTCACTACAAAACGTTATCAAAATGAAGATTTTTGATCGACTGCACATCGTATGTGCCGCGGCAGCACTGTGCTTACTGGTTATACTGACCCCACAAAACGTACAAGCGCAGGAAGCGGAGGACAAATTCAGTATGAATGTCACCCTGAACTCCGATCAGTTTTTTGGCTTTTATCCTTTTTTCTCCGGCGGGTACAGCCTGAGTGACCAAATGGACCTGACTTTCTACGGCATCCTGTGGTCTGGCGGCACCGGCGGAGGCTGGGGCAACTGGACGGAATTCGGAATGGGCGTCAGTTTTCAGGCTTCAGAGGCCATCAGCATCACGCCTCAGATTGGCTTTTTAGGCGGAAGCCTGCTGTCCAGCGGAGCAGAGCTCGGCGGCGTTATGGGAGACGGCATTGTGCCCAACGTAACGGTAGCGCTCAGCACAGAATCCATGGAGGGCGAGCTCTACTTTGGCTACTATGCTCCACTGCGCGAGGAGGGCTCAACCCTGGCGTTCACCCACTACTGGGCTAATACTGGCTACAAGGCGCTGCCCTGGCTGTCCTTCGGCGCACACTGGGAGCACCTGATCCTCTCCGGCGGATCTGACGTGGAGGAGTCTTCGGATGTATATCAGTGGCTTGGCCCATACCTGCAGCTGTCCAACCCGAATGGCTCTACCTGGACGCGCTTCTCGTTCGGTACAGACGTTATGGAGGAAAACGACTCCTTCTACAAGCTGACAGTAGGCATGAGCCTCTAAAGAACGCCCGGCCATCCCGAAACAGCCGATCTCACAAACAGCAAAGAAATATCATACACTACTTTGCCCGCCGGTATGCAGTAATGCACACCGGCGGTTTTTTTTTAAGTATATGGTTCCACACCGGGCAAGCCGTTATTCTATCAAAGACATTCTCATGCTTCAGTCTGCGACTGGCTCATAATCTTCTCCTGATGGTTGATGGACTCCTGGTGGACGGCTTTGAGGAAGACTGTGATGAACTCCTCGCTCAGCCCCTTCATCTGACCTTTCACTACGGCACGCTCCAGGATTTCCGCCCAGCGGCTCGTTTGCAGGATAGCGATATTGTTGCGCTTTTTGTATTCGCCGATACGCTCTGACAACCGCATACGGGAGCTGAGCAGGTTGAGCAGTTCTTCGTCCAGTTCATCTATTTCATGACGCAAGTGCTCCAGGTTTTCCAGGAACTCCATGTCATCCGTAGTAGCCTGCCGGAAGATGAGCTGTTCTTTCATTTGGAGGAACTGCTGCGGCGTGATTTGCTGGGCAGCATCGCTCCAGGCGTTGTCCGGATCCGGGTGCACCTCTGTCATGTACCCGTCGAAGTTGAGGTCCAGGGCTTTTTGCGCGACAGCGTGCAGGATGTCCCGGCGGCCGCAGATATGGCTGTTGTCGCAGATGATAGGAAGGTCCGGAAACTCGCGCTTCAGGTCGATCGCAATCTGCCAGCGCGGCACGTTGCGGTACTTGGTCTCGCCGTGGTAGCTAAAGCCCCGGTGGATAACGCCGATACGGGTAATGCCGGCCTTGTAGATCCGCTCGATGGCGCCTACCCACAGCTTGAAGTCCGGGTTGATCGGATTTTTGATGAGCACCGGTATGTCTACGCCCTTCAAAGCATCCGCTACTTCCTGCACGGAAAAAGGATTGACCGTAGTGCGGGCGCCCAGCCACAGCACGTCGATCTGATGCTTCAGCGCTTCAAATACATGCTGTGTATTGGCCACCTCGGTGGTTACTTTCATGCCGGTTTCTTCCTTTACGCGCTTGAGCCAGCGCAATCCTTCTATGCCCACGCCTTCAAAAGCGCCGGGCCGGGTACGGGGCTTCCAGATGCCGGAGCGGAACAGGTCGACGCCCTGATTGGCCAGCCCGTGCGCCGTCTTGAGCACCTGTTCTTCGGTTTCTGCGCTGCACGGCCCGGCGATGATCAGCGGCTTGTTGGCCGGCTTTTCCTGCAGCAGTGGTTGAAATGTCATATCCATGATTAGCAAGGTTTAATCGTTGTTATCTAATATGCGCCGGATGTCATTAGCCTGCGCAATGAGTTTGTAAAAAGTGTCAAAGTCTTTCTTGATCAGCAGCGAGCGGAAACGCGCCAGCTGATTGATATGCTCGTCGAGGACGTCGAGGACGTTATCCCGGTTTTGCTGAAAAATGGGCACCCACATGTCCGGAGAGCTCTTAGCAAGGCGTACCGTGGAGCTGAAGCCGCCACTCGCCAGGTCAAATATCCGCCCTTCGTCCTGCTCCTTAGCCAGTACTGTGAGCGCCAGCGCAAAAGAGCTGATGTGGGAGATATGCGAAACGTATGCCGAGTGTAGATCGTGTGCTTTCCGGTCAAGCTCCAGCAGCTT
>CAJXXJ010000450.1 GCA_913062745.1 uncultured Phaeodactylibacter sp. | reverse complement strand
TTGAAGCCTTTCGTGTTCAACACAGTCATCCCCGCCAACCTACCAAAGGGGGAATCCGGTATTCCCGCCACGTTAACCGCGAAGAAGTGATGGCACTCGCCACGCTGATGACCTATAAGTGTGCTATCGTAGATGTGCCCTTCGGCGGCGCGAAAGGGGGGGTAAAGATCAACCCCTGGGAATATACGCCCACACAGCTGGAAAAAATCACCCGCCGCTACACCACAGAGCTGGTACGCCGTAATATGATCGGCCCGTCTGTGGATGTGCCGGCACCGGATTACGGAACAGGATCCCGTGAGATGGCATGGATTTATGACACCTACCGCGCATTTAAAGGCGATGACATCGATGCTGCCGGCTGCGTAACGGGCAAACCAGTGAACCAAAACGGCATCCGGGGGCGTACAGAAGCTACCGGCCGGGGCGTATTTTACGGTATCCGGGAAGCTTGCGATAAGAAAGACGATATGAAAAAGCTGGGCCTCGACCCCGGCATCGCAGGCAAGCGCATGGTCATTCAGGGCCTGGGTAATGTAGGCTCCTACACGGCTATGATCTCTCAGGATGAAGGAGATGCAGTCATCGTCGGCGTAGGCGAGGTGGAAGGCGCAATCTACAAGGAAGACGGCATCGACATTCACGACCTGCTGAAATTCCGCAAGGAGACCGGCTCTATACTCAACTATCCGGGCGCGAAGAGCATTGATAAAAAGGACCGCCTTAAAGTACTGGAATTCGATTGTGATATTCTGGTGCCGGCAGCTCTGGAGAATCAGATCACTATCGATAACGCCCACCGAATTAAAGCTAAGATCATCGCGGAAGCAGCCAACGGCCCGATTACTTCAATGGCGGAAGAAGAACTGCTGAAGCGGGGAATCCTCATCATCCCGGACGTGTATCTCAACGCCGGCGGTGTGACCGTCTCTTACTTCGAGTGGCTGAAGAACCTGTCGCACATGCGCTTCGGGCGTATGGAAAAGCGCTTCAATCAGCAGATCAACCAAAACCTGGTAGACCTGATCGAGCGTACGACCGGAAAATCAGTGACGGACCGGGAGCGGATGATGATCGCCCGCGGCGCAGAGGAGATCGACCTGGTGCGCTCCGGCCTGGAAGAAACAATGATCACTGCTTATCAGCAGATTCACGAGATCATGAAGCGCAAGCGTAAGGTAGAAGACCTTCGTACGGCATCCTTCGTGAGCGCTATCAACAAGATCAGCAGCGACTATCTGTCGCTCGGCATCTTCCCGTAAGAAAACAGGAAAGCGGGCAGCAGCTTATTATTCTCTGCTGCCTGCTTCCTCCCAATAATTTGCGGCTTGCAAGGAAATTTGGCAAAAAAAGGCGTGGGTAAAATATTGAAGGCTTTAGCTGGTAAATTTTTGTCTTTAATTCTTTTGTCAATATCTTGCAGCGGTTTTTTGTCAGAATGTATCATAACGAGTAAGGAAAATGTCAGACAAACTGGACAAGATCGATTTAAAGATCCTCAAAATCCTACAAGAAAGCAGTAAGATTACCAACCTGGAGCTGTCCAAGCGCATTGGGCTTTCTCCTGCCCCGACTCTGGAGCGGGTGAAAAAGCTGGAAAATAATGACGTGGTGGAAAGCTACCATGCCAAAGTGAACCCTCAGGCGATTGGCCTGAATGTGAAGACCTTTGTGCTGGTATCTTTGGCTTGGCAGAAGGAAAATGCACTCAACCACTTCCTGGAAAAGATCAAGGAAATTGAGGAAATCACTGAATGCTACATTATCACCGGTGAAGCGGATTTCCTAATCAAAATCGTCTGCAAGGACATTCCAACCTACGAGCAGCTGTTGTTCAAGACGCTCTCGCAGATTGACGAGATTGAGCGCCTGAAAACGCTCATGACCTTGTCCACTGTCAAGGACTCCAAGGTGCTGCCTTACAAGTACGAATAATTGAGCGGGAATAACGCGCCCGTGGCTCCCGCCGGGGCTGCATGACGGGCCAACACCAGGGCCGTTGCTGAGTGCTTCAGCAACGGCTTTACGTTTTTCGGATATGCCAAAAAGTTCGCAATACAATACTTTGCTGTGGTCCGCCACTCCGGTGGAGGGCGGCCCGGTTTCTTACCTCTTCGGTACGATGCACGTACGGGATGAGCGGGCGTTCCATTTGCTGGCGCCGGTCTACCGCTACATCGATGAATGCGAGGCGCTGGCGCTGGAATTTGACCTGGACGAAGCCGGAGCAGGGCTTGACCCGGCTATGTTGCAACTGCCGGAAGGCCAAACGCTGGAGGGCTTGCTCGGGGCGCCTAAGTTTGATAAACTGCGCAGCTTCCTGCTCCGTGCCCTTGGCATTGACCTGAGGATGTTTCAGCGCGTACTGCCTATGATGACCATCAATGCCATCAACGAGCAGCTTATGTCTAAAGACCGGCCGCTTGCACTCGATGAGCAGCTCTGGCAATACGCTAAAGAGCAGGGCAAATCTATCGTAGGCATTGAGACCTACCGTGAACAGCTGGAAGTTTTGCAGTCCATATCGGTTGAAATGCAGCTGCAAGCCCTGTTATGGATGGGCCGCAGCCTTTCCCGCCACCGCCGGCACTTACGTAAAATGGCTGATTTGTACGAAGCCGGCGATATCTACCGGCTGCACCGGGCATCGAAGCGCAGTGCATCTGGCATGCGGCATACTTTGCTGTACCGGCGCAATGCGATCATGGCGGAGCGGATTGGTCAGCTCATCCGGCAGCGGGCTGCTGTCTGTGCAGTAGGGGCAGGGCATCTCGCCGGCGGGAAAGGCGTGCTCCGACTCCTTAAGTATAAAGGCTTTCGGCTGCGCCCGGTAGAACTGCGGTAGCTCTCCTGCGGGCATTTTGCAATTTGCTGTTTTTCCACAACCAAGCCACCCCGCTCGCCGTTATGGCACTGAACTCAAATTTAGCCATGCACTTACGCTTGCTTTCCATTCTGCTGCTGGCCTGCAGCCTGCCTCTGTCTGCACAGGATCAGTTTACGCTAAGCGGCTACGTACGCGATGCCGCCACCGGCGAAACCCTGGTCGGAGCCACTATTACGGTAGCCGATGACCCTGCCCTGGGAACTACCACCAATGCTTACGGTTTTTATTCTCTGCGTTTGCCGAAAGGCCGCTACAGCCTAAAGTACGCCTATTTAGGGTACGATACCGAACGCAAAACCATGCATTTGGACCGTGCTGTACGGCTCAGTGTAGACCTGCAGGAATCAAGCATCGAGCTGGATGAGGTGGTGGTGAAAGCCCGCCCGGATGACGCCAACGTGAAAAGTACTGAAATGGGGACGGTAGGCCTGAAAATGGAAAAAGTAAAGAAAATCCCGGCTCTGATGGGCGAAGTGGATGTCCTCAAAACCATACAATTGCTGCCAGGCGTACTTTCGGCAGGGGAGGGGAATGCCGGCTTCTTTGTGCGAGGCGGCGGGCCGGACCAAAACCTGGTGCTGCTCGACGAAGCGGTAGTCTACAACCCTGGCCACCTGCTGGGCTTTTTTTCGGTCTTTAATGCGGATGCCATCAAGAACACCACGCTGATCAAGGGCGGGATGCCGGCGAACTACGGTGGGCGGATATCTTCAGTGGTGGACGTACAGATGAAAGAGGGAAACAATCAGCACTTTGCAGCGGAAGGCGGTATCGGCCTGGTAGCCTCCCGGATCACGCTGGAGGGGCCAATCGTACAGGGCCGCAGCTCCTTCATCGTATCAGCCCGCCGCACATACGCACTTGACCTGGCGCAGCCCTTTATCGAACAGACTTCCTTCGCAGGCACCAATTATTATTTCTACGACCTCAATGCCAAGGTCAACTATCAGTTTAGCGATGAGGACCGCCTGTACTTCAGTGCCTACTTCGGACGCGATGTGCTGCAGTTCCGGAGCAACGAGCGGGGCTTTGCCTTCGATATCCCTTACGGGAATGCCACGGCGACACTTCGCTGGAACCACCTCTTCAGCGATAAGCTATTTATGAATGTCTCCGCCATCTACAACGATTACGATTTCGCCTTCGGCGGCGGGCAGGGCGGTTTTGAAATCGATCTGCAGTCTGGCATACGCGACTGGAACGGCAAGCTGGATTTTGAATACTATCCCGCGCCCGGGCATACGCTCAAGTTTGGGCTCAACTACACCTACCACCGGC
>CAJXXJ010000449.1 GCA_913062745.1 uncultured Phaeodactylibacter sp. | reverse complement strand
CTAACGTACGTATTGACGAGGAGACCGGCGCAGAGTTGCGCGATGGCGATAACGTAACCTACCGTGCAACTTACCTGATCGACGAGGAAGGGATCGTATTCCACGAAGGCATCAACCACATGCCGCTCGGCCGCAACGTAGAAGAGTACCTGCGCATCATCGATGCCTACAAGCACTTCCAGGTGAAAGGCGAGGTGTGCCCGGCTAACTGGGAAGAAGGCAAAGAAGGCATGACTGCCGACCGCAAAGGCGTAGCTGCTTACCTGAGCGCTAATTAATTGAACCACAAAAACGAATTGTTATGATAACGGAGCTGCAAGCAGATAACCTGAATGAAATTGTCAAGAGCGAAGGCGTAGTCGTCGTGCAGTACTCTGCCGGCTGGTGCGGCAATTGTCGGATCATGAAGCCTAAGTTCAAGAAGCTGGCCAGCGAGAACGCAAATGCCCGCTTCGTGATTGTAGACGCTGAAAAGTGCCCGGAATCCCGTAAGATGGCGAAAGTAGACAACCTGCCTACTTTTGCTGCCTTCAAGGATGGCGAGTTCATCAGCCAGGTACAGACCAACAAGTTTGACGTACTAAAAGAGTTGATTCATGAGGTTGCCAATAATTAAGAAACTGACCGAGTTCGTTGCGGATGGCCGGGATGAGGATTTCCTGCTGGAAACCATTGACACCCTTGAGGCGATTTCGGAAATCTCTTCCATACAGGATCACGAGCTCGATGTGATTGGGGAGCTGCTTTCCAACCTTTACGGAGCGGTGGAAGTACAGAAGGACATCAATTCCGGAACTCCTGCCCGGGAAGCGCTCAATGCTTTCATGCAGCGGGTGATGGGCTCCATTGACGCGTAACCGAATATCAGATACGATTATACTGAAAAGCCGGGGCTTTTGCGCAAGCGTGTGCAGAAGCCCTGGCTTTTTTGCGGGCAATCCCCCCGCCCCGTCTTTGCCGATCTTTTTTAGTTACTACTTCCGCGAGCAAGCTGAGGCGGCTATACCTTAGCCCCTCTTATTTGCTTTCCCGCCTGAATGCTGAATTGGTTATTCAGGTAAGCATCATCCCGATTGTTCGCCCATCCATCAGGCGGTAAGCTTTCATCAGGTTGGCGGTAAGGCAGGAGTGAACGGGCAAAACCATCATAAGGCTGCCGATCTCTATATCGGCTATTAAGTCTTTGGGCAGCCAAAGTACCCCATGCTCCTGGGACAGCTTTCGCAGGTAGGCTTTGGGGTGCAGCAACTCCCAACCATTTTCCCCTCTTTTTGCTGCCAGCCCGTAGAAGGGCTTGCCATCCGGGAAGGTAAGGTAGTCTTTGGAAAAGTGGACCGCCCCGCCGTAGAGGACGATTTCGCTGCGGTCGGGGTGCCTGGCGACCACGGGGCAGGCCATCGCTACAGCAATATCCTGTATGGAGCAGGCGCCAATTTGCCACTGCATCAAGTCGTAAAAGAGGAAATTTCCCGGCCGGATTTCATCTACCCCGGGGAAGTTGTCCATCACGCTGGCCGTGGGGGTATCGCCTACCGAGATTTTCAGTTGGGGAAAACGGGCCTGGTACCGTTCACGCAGGGCCTGCATGGCGGACAGGCTGGTTTGGTGAGTTTGGGCAATCGCCGCTTGGCCCCGGTCAGCATAACTCTGTCCGGCATGGCCCATAAAGCCACAAAACTGTAGTCGGCCCGCCTTTGCCAGATAGTCCAGTAAAGTATCGATCCGGGCGGTATCATTGGGCAGCAAGCCCGTGCGGTTGTTGCCAATGTTGATCTTCACCCAAACCATTACGCTTTGGCGGAGCTGCTCCTGCAGGGCCCGGGCACCTTCCACGTTTTCTACCGTGACATTCAGGCGTATGCGCTCTGATAGCCTTTTGATCGTCCCCATCTCCCGTATATTCACGGGGAAAGCAACTGTGATATCCGCCCAGCCATCGGCTGCGAAGTACTCCGCCATGCGGAAAGATGAAACCGTGATGGCTTCTATGCCATAATCCCGCAGCCAGCGTCCGACTTCGACTGACTGTGGGGTTTTCATATGCGGGCGCAGGAGGAGGTTGCATTGCCGGGCTTTTTCTGCCATCCGGCGTATATTGCTTCGGCATACCGCCTCATCCAGCAGCAGAGTGGGAGTAGTGATATCGTCAAACATACCAACTTTTATGGCAATATAAGCAAAACTGCGGGTTGAGGGTATGTTTGAAAGCAGATGAAGGATGCTGTACAGCAGGAAACCACAGCCGGCCTCACACCCGCTTCGCTTCTGCCACCGGCCGGGGCAGTGCTTTTCTAAGCTGGTAAAAGATGCCGCCGCCGCCGTGCGACCAGATAGGTGCACGCACGCCGATGCGGATCAGCCCGCGGTTGACCCAGTAATTGCAGGTGGTAAAGGCGTGGTACTGTCCCCGGGCTTCGTAGAAATTGTCGTTGTCCGTATAGCCAGCGCCCGGCAGGTGGATAACGGCGCCATCCTTTTCCTGAAAATAGCTGCAGATGTAATTACACAGCTGCAGATACTGATCGGCGCTCAGGTGGATGGTTTCCAGGCGTTTTTGATCTTTCGGCAGCTCAGCGTGCGAAGTAATGTGCATGAGCGTGGGGCTCGGCACCAGCATCGCCCGGGCGGCCACCCGGGGTTTGAGGTTCTTCCACTCGTCCACCTCCAGGTAGAAGCCGCGGTCGCCCCAGCCAACACCGAGGTAGGTTTGTTCTGTAAAGTGCGTGGCGTAGTGGCGGTCGTCCAGCACCTTTTTCCAGTTGAAGTAAGGAGAAATGCTTGGTATCACATAGTCCACGTGGACGCCATTGGAGACGACGTAGATATCTACGTCGCGCTTGATATTTTGGTAACGCTTATTCACCGGGATGGTGAAGCAAAGCAGGCCAGCAAGGGCATACAGCAGTACGAAGAGGAGAAAACTGACGAGCAAGATGCCCAGAATATTCAGCAATACCATTGGCACTGATATTTTTGCAAAAGAACAGGGCGAATTTAAATTAGCATGCACGCCTGGCAATAATTTATTGTTAATTTTTTGTGCTGCCGCCCGAAGTGGATGACATCCGGAGAAGCAAGGCAGCCCTGCTTCTCCGGGCACCGCTGATTAGCTCAGCTGAACGCTCATGGCAATCGGCCCTTTGGGGCCACTGCCGATCTCAAAGGTCACCTCGTCGTCAGTATCAATTTCGTCTTGCAAATCATTGGCATGGACGAAATAGCTCTCTTTGGTTTCCTGCTCAATGATGAAACCATACCCTTTCTCAGCGTTGAAAAACTTGACTTTACCAGCCTTCTCAAATTTGTTGGTGCCATCATTTTCCCGTTTAGGCACGCCGGGCTCTATCTCTTCGAGCTTGACCTCTTTTTTGGGCTTGTCCGGCGGAGTGGTATGAAACTGGCCGTTTTCATCCACATACATGAACTCCACCTGGCTTTTCCCTTCCAGCTTTTTTTGTTCTCTGCGCTCTCGCTTTTCCTTCTTTCTTTTTCTTTTCTTCTTCTCGCGTTCTTTCTTTTGATAGCTATCCGCCATTCAGTTTCAGTTTTTGTTAAGTAAATCGCTACGTTCAAAATAAAGCCAGTGAGCCGTGGCAGGGCGTGGAGTTAAAGTTGAAAACAGCCGAATTTCTCAAGTTAACACTTTTTTTCCGGTTTTCCTGTTTTTACGGCCGTTATCTCAAAGATTGATGCATCTTGCCTGTCTGAGGCGGGCCGCAGCACTTCCGGAAGCAGCAGGGCCCAAAAAAATGCAAGTGCGACACAAAAAATTTCAACAAATATGTATTTTTGAGCCTGACTCAAAGATTACGGCTCAAATGAAGCGATTCCTTTATTCCCTTTTTGGCTACCGGTTTATTTACCTCGGCATGTCCACCCGCAACCCGGGGCGGATTAAAATTGGTATCGCGCGCGATGTAGACCTTCGGTGGAAAGCCATTGGCCGGAGCATGAAGGGGCGGCAATTCCCCATCTTCTCCCTGCCTTGCTTCTTCGCGGATTGGTTTGAAGCACATTTGCACCGGGTGATGAAGCGCTTCAACCGCCCGGTCAAAGGCTCCGGTGGCAGCGAGTTTTTTTCCTACCTCCACCCGCTGAGCTGGATCGGCTGGGTGTACGTCCTGTGTTGTATTCTCTGGGCCTTTGCGGTCAGCCACCTGCTGATTTA
>CAJXXJ010000448.1 GCA_913062745.1 uncultured Phaeodactylibacter sp. | reverse complement strand
CCTGCGTGCCGGCGACGTGATCGCCGAGGCCGGCCAGCAGAAGGTGACGAGTGTCGGCGACCTGGAAGACCGGATCGAGGAGGCGCGGGAGGCCGGGCGCAAGTCGCTGCTGCTTCTCGTGCGGCGCGACGGCGAGCCCTTCGATTTCGACGCCACGAGCTACGGCGTTGAACCGCAGCTCACCTGGCGTTTCGGCGACGCGAGCGTCACAGCCTTCATGACGCTCGCGAGCGACCGCATCGACGACGTCGACCGCGACGGTTCGGCGCTGATCTCGGAATACGACCGGGTGCGCGGCGCGGTCGGGCTGCGCTACGTCGCCCTGACCCAGCTCGACGCGACGACGCAGCTTCGCACGACCTTCGCGCCCGAGCTTGTCGGGACGGACGACGATCTGAGCTACGCCAAGGCGGTGGGCAGCGTCGATCTGCGCCGCGCCGTGTCCGTGCAGCACGCCCAGCCCGGCAGCCCGCTCAACCGCCTGCGCCGGTTCCTCGATCAGGAGCAGATCACTGTACAGGAAGGGGAGGAGGTCAGCCTGTTCATTACCGGGCCCAGTGAGCTGGGCTACAAAGCCATCGTTAATAGCAAACACGAAGGGCTCATTTTTCACAGCGACGTCTTCCAGCCTTTAAAACCCGGCGACCGCCTCAAGGGATACGTCAAAAAAGTGCGCGAAGACAACAAAATCGACCTCAGCCTTCAGCCTGAAGGCTACGCTAAGGTAGAGCCCAATGCTGAAACTATCCTGCAGGAATTGCGCAAAGCCGGCGGATTCCTGCCGCTGCACGACAAAAGCGATCCCGAGCTGATCCGCGACCGGCTCCATATGAGCAAAAAGACGTTCAAAAAAGCCATCGGTGGCCTCTACAGAGACCGGCTGATTGAACTAAAGCCCAACGGGATTAAACTGATCAGCAATCAATAGGGCATCAACGCTTTCCGCAAAAGCTTCTTCCTAAAGGCCGGCCCTCTTCTCATCCGGGTGCTCCGGCGCAACCTGCATTTGGCCAAACTTCGCATTTCTGCAAATTTTTCGTTCCGGAGTGGGAGCTGACAGCCGTTTCTACCCCTAAACATGTTTGTGGTGTCACAAAGTGGGAGTATCGGGTGGGAAAGTGGTGGCAAAATTTCGCACTCAAATCCTCCGTTTCGACAATGTGTATTCAAATAGGCGATATTCGTTGCATTTATTTGTTGACACTTACACGTGTGCATCATGTTTTAAAAAAGAGAGTGAACTTTTTAGGCAGAAATAGTGGTAAAAAGTGGTAAAAAGTGGCGAAAAGTAATACTTTTGAATAAATGACTCCGTATAGAAGTGAATGCCAAACAGTTATTAGGCGAATACGAGTGCAAAATAGACGCCAAGGGGCGTATGCGCTTGCCGAGTGGGCTCATCGCCCAGCTTGGGCAGGAGGCTGATGCACTTACTTTCGTCATGAACCGGGGGTTTGAGCAATGCCTCATGCTGTACCCGGAGCCTGTTTGGGACCGGATCACCAATGAGATCAATCAGCTGAATCTCTACAACAAGAAGAACCGGGCATTCGTACGGTATTTTTACCGCGGCGCGCAGAAATTGTCAATGGACAGCGCAGACCGCATCCTGGTCTCCAAGCGGTTGCTGGAGTACGCAGGTATAGACAAAGAAGTTATCCTGTCGGCTTACAACGACAGAATTGAAATATGGGCCGTTGATCAGTACGAGTCCCTGCTGGACGAGGAGCCGGAGGATTTCTCCGACCTGGCGCAGGAAGTACTGGGCAACGCAGACGGAAAAGAGGGGCTCTGATGGCGTACCACTTACCCGTAATGGCGAGGCAGTGTGTGGATTATCTGCTCAGGGACCCAAACGGGGCTTATGTAGATGCTACCTTCGGCGGTGGCGGCCATTCCCGGCTGATACTTAATGAGCTGGAGGACGGCGGCAAGCTGTTCGGATTTGATCAGGATGAAGACGCACTGGCCAATGTGCCGGAAGATGAGCGTTTCACTTTCGTCCACCACAATTTTCGCATGCTCCGGCGGTTTTTAAAACTGCACGGGCAGCGCAGCGTGGATGGCATTCTGGCTGATCTCGGCGTCTCTTCGCATCAGCTGGATGTTGCAGAGCGTGGATTTTCCTTCCGCTTTGACGCACAGCTGGACATGCGCATGAATCAGCAGCAGGAAAAGACCGCTGCCGACTTTGTGAATCAGCTCAGCGCGGAAGAACTGCAGCAGCTGTTTAGCGACTACGGAGAAGTCCGGAACGCCAAAACACTGGCACAGCAAATTGCTGAGCAACGGCAGGGCAGGCGCATCGAAACGATTGCGGACTTCCTGGCAATAGTAGACCCGCTCGTACGCGGCAACCGTGCCCGCTACCTGGCACAAGTGTTCCAGGCTTTGCGCATAGCGGTCAATGACGAGATGGGCGCGCTGCAGGATTTCCTGCAGCAGGCTCTGGAAGTGCTGAAACCGGGCGGGCGGCTGGTCATTATGTCTTACCACTCGCTCGAAGACCGGGCAGTGAAGAATTTTTTAAAAGCCGGCAATTTGGCCGGAGAACAGCAAAAAGACTTTTACGGCAACATCCACCGGCCCTTTAAAGTCCTCACAAAAAAGGCCGTGGTGCCGGACGACGAAGAACAAAAAACCAATCCCCGCTCCCGCAGCGCTAAGCTGAGGGTAGGGGAGAAGAAAACAGCATAAGCTATGGCTAAGGACAAAGGCCTGATGACATACCTGAGCGCAGAGTTCTGGAGCGCACGCTTCCTGATGGGCAACCTGTTGTTCGTGATGTTCCTTGGCTTCCTTACTATGGTCTACATTGCCAATTCCCACCTGGCGGAACGCAATGTGCGGGAAATTCAGACCCTGCAAAAAGAACTGAAAGAAATGCGCTGGTACTATATGTCTCTGCAATCAGAGAATATGTACAACGCAAAACGCTCGGAAGTGGCAGAGCGGGTCCGGGAAACCGGCCTGCGCCCGCAAACGGGTACATTAAACAGAATACAGGTTCCAAAAGGGGCCTATTCAATAAATGATTGATGGACATAAAGAATGAAGTCCTTTATCGGGTCTACTTCCTGCTGTTCGGTATTATCGTACCGGTGTCCATCGCATTGATATACAAGACGGTACTCATCAGCATCGTAGACGGCGGCCGCTGGCGGGACAAAGGGCAGGACAACTACCTGGCTTACCGCACCGTAGAAGCCGACCGGGGCAATATCCTGGCGGCGGACGGCAACCTGCTGGCCACTTCTATTCCGTACTTCGACCTCTACTTCGACCCACAAGCGCCGGCAGAAGAGGACTTTACGGAAAACCTGGACACGCTGGCACACTGCCTGGCCTACTATGTGCTCGATGATTATACCATCGGCGGTGCACGGGAGTACCTGATCAGCTTACGCGAAGGTACAGACCGGCACGTACGCCTGAAGAGCAAAGTCTCCTACGCAGAGAAAAAGTTCATTGAAGAATTTCCCCTGTTCCGCATGGGGCGCAACCGGGGCGGCTTTATAGCCGAAAAACGGAGCGAGCGCAAACGGCCCTTCGGCATACTGGCCCAGCGTACCATTGGGTATGTACGGGACGGCGCCAAGCCGGTTGGGCTGGAAGGCCGCTACAACGAAGTGCTCGGCGGGCAGCCCGGACAGCAGCTGATGGTCTGTGTGGACCCGAGGGAAGACCTTTGGATGCCGATGGACGACCTGACGGTTATTGACCCGGAAAGCGGAAGCGATATTGTCACCACTATTGACATCGACATACAGGATATTGCAGAGGTTGCCCTCAGCCGTGCCGTCAATGTGCACGATGCAGAATGGGGCACCGCTGTAGTGATGGAAGTGGAAACCGGCGCAGTCCGCGCCATAGCCAACCTGGGCCGTACCGAGCAGGGGTGGTGGGAGACCTACAACTACGCGGTGGGTGCCGCCTCTGAGCCTGGCTCCACTTTCAAAGCAGCGTCTGTGCTGGCTTTGCTGGAAGACGGCTACCTGAGCCCGGAGGATTCCATCCGGATTTACAAAGGGCAGGGCGAATTTTACGAGGAGCTGATGGAAGATGCCTCCCCCTACAGCTACCGGCTGGATACCGTCACGCTGCGGGACGCTTTCGAAATCTCCTCCAACGTTGGGGTCGCCAAAGCGGTTGAGCAATACTACGGCAGCCGTAC
>CAJXXJ010000447.1 GCA_913062745.1 uncultured Phaeodactylibacter sp. | reverse complement strand
CTGCGCCCGGAAAGCAGCTTTATTGACCTGGTCACCGTCAGCTACACCGACGGCAACGGTGATGTACAACACTACGGCAGCTTCTCCGGCGATACTATCGGACAAGTGAGCGTTGCGATTATGGGCCAGGTGGGCAGTATCACGGTAGAGCTGCAGGATGGCTTCGACGGGGAAGCGCCCTTCCTGCTTTCGGTCAACCTCAGCGAAATTACCTATTGTGATCTTGAAGAAGCCTGCAACGACCCGGACGGAGACGGTATCTGTGACCCGGACGACGACTGCCCGGACCTGAATGACGAGCTAATCGGACAGGCCTGCGACGATGATGACCCCTGTACGGAAGATGACGTTTACGGAGAAGACTGCGCCTGCGCCGGTACTTTTGCAGATGAAGATGGCGACGGCGTCTGTGATACTGATGATATCTGCCCCGGCGGCGACGATACCGTAGACGAAGATGAGAACGGCGTGCCCGACGATTGCGAAGGCTGCCGGGAGGAGATTTACAGCTACTTCTTCCCCGGTACGCTCACGCACACCGGCCAGGGTGTTTCCTTCTCGTTCGTATCGCTGCCCGCTCAGCAGACGGATGCTTCGTTTACGATTTCAGAACTCGATGCAGCTTTGGGCAATGTGCCGCAGCCTTACGTCGACCGGGTACAGGTCCTTTACGTAGACGGCAGTGGCAGTACGCAGCTTTACGGCACCTTCAACGGCCTCAATCAAAGTACAGTAGAAGTCAACATCCCCGGGCCGGTTTCCACAATAGTGGTCCTGCTTACGAATGGCTACGGCGTACAGTGGAGTTCCCCGCTTTTGTCCGTAGAGCTAAGCCCGGTAAAGACATGCAATAACAAGCGCTCCGAGCTCGCTGCTCCGGCTATATCGGAAGCAGTAGCGCCAGGCACAATGCCCTTCGGCTTTGAGCTTTACCCCAACCCGACCCAGGGCCATGTAACACTGGAACTCGATGCAGAAGAAGCACCATTCACGGTTATACTGAGAGATATGCTCGGTGCAGTCGTAGCTACCCGTCAGCTTTCCGGTAGCGGTCAGCACCGGCTTCCGGTTAAGCAATGGGCCAATGGCAACAGCGGCTGCTATTTCCTGACGGTACAAAAACCAGATGGGCAAGCCGCTACAAGGCGCCTGATCATCACGAGGTAAATAGGTCTTTACAAAGGCGGCAAACCCGCCAGTTGAGTCTACAGCTTACTATCCAATCTGAGCTCCGGTGCCCATGGTGCCGGGGCTTTTTTTACCAATTGCCCCAACTGCCGGGCTCGCTCACTTCAGAATGCAGGATGTCGTAGAGGATCTCGTGGTATTCCGGGAAGTCAGGCAGGTTATTGTGGCCGCCCTCTGCAATTGGGATCAGGTGGCTGCCTTCCGCCAATTCGTGCAGCATGCGGCCCTGCCGGAAGGAAATCAGCCGGTCGTGCGTCCCGTGCAGGATGAAAACCGGGCAGTCAACCTTTTTGATGAAGAAGTCCGTACGTATTTTATAACGCAGCAGCCAGTTTAGCGGCAACCAGAAGCCGTATTGCCTGACTTGGTAAAGGAAAGAATAGTAGGGCGAATCGAGCAACAGCATGCGGGGGCGGTTCCATGACGCAATACGGGCGGCTATGCCACTGCCCAGAGAGCGCCCGTAGAGCACAATCTCTTCTTCCGGATACTGCTCGGTCAGCCATTTATAGACAGTCTGTGCATCGTTGTACAGCGTGGCTTCCGTGCGGCGGCCCGAGCTCTTGCCAAAGCCCCGGTAGTCGATCATGAAAAAATCGTAGCCCTTGCTTACAAAGTCTTTAGCAAATTTGCCCCATCCCTTCAGGCTGCGCGAGTTGCCCTTCAGGTAAAATACCACCCCTTTTGCATTTGGCACCCGGAAGTGCAGCCCGTTGATGTAGCCGCCGTCTTCCATTTCAAAATCCACCTCCTCGAAGGGGAAAGGGTAGCGGTACTTGAAGTGCCGGGGCAGAATCTCCGGCCGGAAGAAGAACAGGTCCTGCAGGGTATAAAACAGTACGCATAGCAGTAAATAGGCTGCAATGATGTACAAGGCATATGTCAGCAAAGCGGCCATTAAGAAGACTGGCTTTCCACGTCTTTGCGCTGCTTAAACAGCCACTGCCCCGGAATGGTACGGCCCCGGCTGTTATGTTTAGCTTCCGCCGAAAGCATATGGGAGGACAGGGTGTCCTCTAAACTACCGGTAAGGTAGCAGTCTTTGTGAAGATTTTCCGCTTGCGCGAAAAACGGCTGCATACCAGCGTAACTCAGGGAAAACAACAAGAACAGTCGCTGCATGGCGGTAAATTTTGTATTTATGGTGTTAAAATAACAAAACTTCCCACATCTGCACCATGAAACGCAAGCCGCTTAGACGCCACCCCCGCTTAATCCCGCTGTCCCGCGAGCACCACAAAGGGCTCATCCTCGCTCAGTTGCTTAAAGCAGATGTGCCCGACTACAAAGGGCTGCCCACGGATATTCCCGGCAAGGTGGCTTTCGCCAAAAAAGAATACGAGCAGCGCCTGCGGAGCCACTTTGAGCAGGAGGAAAACTGGCTGATCCCCCTGAGCGAACAAGCCTTAGCTCCCCTTCCGGAAATGGCTGCCCGCATCCGCGAGGAGCATCAGCGCATCCGCACCGGCATCGAAAGCCTGCGCAGCCAGTCAACCCCTGATGAACTCGACGCACTCGGCCGGCTGATTGAACAGCATATCCGTTTTGAAGAGCGCGAGTGGTTTCGGGAGATGCAGGAGCAACTGGATGAGTTTCAAGCCTGAAAGAACGTGCTTTTTACGTATCTTCCCCCTCCATCAAAAATAGCAAAATGGCCAAAGGCGCCCCCGGAAGACAGCAGTACAACGAAGCCTTTCTGCAAGCCCTGGAACAGCTGAACGAACAGCAGCGGCGGGCCGTAGAGCAGACCGAAGGGCCAGTGCTGGTTATCGCCGGGCCGGGTACCGGAAAGACGCACATTCTTTCTTCCCGGGTCGGCCGCATCCTGATGGAGACCGATGCGCAGGCCCACAACATCCTCTGCCTGACCTTCACCGACGCCGGTGTCAACGCGATGCGGCAGCGTATGTTGGAATTCATCGGGCCGGAAGCCCACCGCTTGCCCATTTATACTTTCCACTCCTTCTGCAATACCGTCATACAGGATAACCTGGAGCTCTTCGGCCGGCAGGAGCTGGAGCCGGTATCCGAGCTGGAGCGGGTGGAGCTCATCCGCGGCGTGCTCGATACCCTGGGGCCGGATCACCCGCTGCGGCTCGGTCAAAGTGACGCCTATTTCTATGAATCCCACCTGAAGACGCTTTTTCAGCAAATGAAAGCGGAGCGCTGGAGCGTGGAGCACCTGCACAAAGCTATCGACGATTACCTGGAGCGCCTCCCGCAGCGGCCGGACTATATTTACAAAGTCAACCGGGGCAATTTCCGAAAGGGGGACCTCAAGCAGAGCAAAATCGATGTGGAAACGGACAAGATGGAGCGCCTGCGGGCTGCTGCCGGCCTATACCCCGCCTATCAGGAAGCCATGAAGCAGGCGGGCCGCTACGATTATGACGATATGATCCTCTGGGTGCTCAATGCCTTTGAGCAGCATGAGAATCTGCTGCGTACTTATCAGGAGCGCTACCTGTACCTCCTGGTAGACGAATACCAGGACACCAACGGCGCGCAGAATACTATCCTCCGCAAGCTGGTGGAATACTGGGATATGCCCAACCTCTTCATCGTAGGCGATGACGATCAGTCCATCTACGAATTTCAGGGGGCGCGCCTCAAGAACCTGACAGACTTTTTTCAGGACTACCGGGCAGGTTTACAACTGGTAGTGCTACAGCAAAATTACCGGTCTAATCAGCCCATCCTGGATGCCTCCCGCGAGCTCATCCGGCACAATCAGATCCGCATCGTCAACAGCCTTACGGAGCTGGGGCTGGAAAAAGTGTTGCTGGCCACTGAGGACGCACAGGCCGGGCACCCCCCGCCGGAAGTGACGGTATTCCCCAACCCGCTTCAGGAGGAGGTATGGCTGGCTAATGAGCTGCAGCGGCTGCAGTCAGAAGGCGTGCCGCTGGAGGAAGTTGCCGTCATCTATGCCAAACACCGGCAGGCAGAAGGCTTGCAGGCGTTGCTGGAAAAGCGCGGCATCCCT
>CAJXXJ010000446.1 GCA_913062745.1 uncultured Phaeodactylibacter sp. | reverse complement strand
CGCCAGCGGCAGTAGCCACTTCGCCGTAGCCGAGTTTCTGGCCACTTTCGTGAATGATCATGCCGTTTTCAGTGCGCAGCGAAGCCATTTCCACGCCCAGTTGAGCAGCGGCGGCCTGCAAGAGCAAATGCCGGGCGGTAGCGCCGGCGGTGCGCAGGCTTTTCCAGCCCTGACGGATCGATTGGCTGCCCCCGGCTACCTGCCGGGTGTATTTTTCAGTGTCGAGTGGTGCTTGTTCCACGATGACCTGCTCCCAGTCGACGTCTAGCTCTTCGGCTACGATCATCGGCATGGAGGTTTTGACGTTTTGCCCGATTTCCGGGTTAGGCGAGTAGATGGTGACTACGCCGTTATCGCCGATTTTGAGGAAGGCGTTGATATCGGTCCAGGATTCTGGGATTTCCAGTCCGGTTTCCGGCTCGCGGGCACAGGAGGAGAGCCAGCCGAAGCCGAGCAGCATCCCACCGCCTGCTGCTGCGGATACTTTAAGGAATGATCGGCGGTTGTGGGTCGTTTTTATGATAGACATAAGGTTGAATTGCTTGTAGGTGAAGGAATGAGGCGGTGGTTAGCCCATTTTTTCAGCAGCCGTTTTCACAGCGGAGCGGATGCGGGTGTAGGTGCCGCAGCGGCAGAGGTTGCCATTCATAGCCGTCTCGATTTCGCTGTCTGATGGGTTCGCGTTCTTCTGCAGCAGGGCAGAGGCCGTCATAATCTGCCCCGCCTGGCAGTAGCCGCACTGCGGTACATCGTGTTGCAGCCAGGCCTGTTGCACCGGGTGGCTGCCGTCTTCCGACAGGCCTTCGATGGTGGTGATTTTTCGGCCGGTCGCGGCGGATACCGGCAGGGAGCAGGAGCGCACGGCCTGGCCATCAAGGGGGATGGTACAAGCGCCGCACTGCCCGATGCCACAACCGTATTTGGTGCCGACGAGTTGCAGGTGGTCGCGCAGAACCCACAGTATGGGGGTATCTGAGGCAGCTTCCACATCGTGGGAGGTGCCATTTACGTTGAGCTTAAAGTTTGCCATAAGTATAGTCTTGAGTTTTGGTCCCTTAAGATACGATATCACGGATGTCTGTGCAAACAAAAACTATCTGCCCCCTGAAGCGTTGCACCATTTGTGATACGAAATCGGTATAACCCGTTGTACCGAAAGTAAGCGTACACTCAATTCAAAACACCAAACAATTGGTCCCGGATGACTGACATTACCACCCTAGGTGAACTCAAGAAAAGCGGCTACCGCTCCCGTTCCATCAAAGAAGAACTACGCGAAAACCTGATCAGGAAACTGCAGGCGAAGGAAAAGATATTTGAAGGCATCGTCGGTTTTGATGATACGGTACTGCCGGATATTGAGCGGGCGGTACTTTCCCGGCATAACATACTCCTGCTGGGGCTCAGAGGGCAGGCGAAGACGCGTATAGCCCGCATGTTGGTGCATCTGCTCGATGAGCACATGCCTATCATAGCCGGCAGCGAGCTGCACGATGACCCGCTCAGCCCCATGTCCCGGCAGGGCAAAGATATTGTGGCGGAAAAAGGCGATGATACGCCCATCGAATGGATCCACCGGGAGGAGCGCTACGTGGAAAAACTGGCTACGCCGGATGTGAGCGTGGCGGACCTGATTGGTGACGTAGACCCCATCAAGGCTGCAAGCATGAAGCTGGCTTATTCCGATGAACGGGTCATCCACTTCGGCCTTGTGCCGCGTTCGCACCGCAGCATATTTGTGATCAATGAGCTGCCTGATCTGCAGCCGCGCATTCAGGTGTCGCTGTTCAATATTCTGCAGGAAGGCGATATTCAGATCCGGGGATTCAAACTGCGCCTGCCGCTCGACATTCAGTTCGTCTTTACGGCTAACCCGGAGGATTATACCAACCGCGGCAGCATTATCACGCCACTGAAAGACCGTATCGAGAGTCAGATTTTGACCCACTATCCGAAGACGATTGATATTGCCCGTCAGATCACCACGCAGGAAGCCAAGCTGACGCCGGAGCAGCGCGAGAAAGTCGAAGTGCCTGACTTGCTGCAGATTTTGCTGGAGCAAATTGCTTTTGAGGCGCGCGACAGTGAATACATCGATGAAAAGAGCGGTGTTTCCGCCCGCCTGACCATATCCGGATACGAAAACCTGGTGAGCACCGCTGAGCGCCGTATGCTGATCAACCGCGAGGACAAGGCGCAGGTGCGGCTGACCGACTTCTGGGGGGTAGTGCCGGCCATCACCGGCAAAGTGGAACTGGTGTACGAAGGCGAGCAGGAGGGCCCCTACGGCGTGGCGGTCAACCTGATGGGGAGCGCCATCAAGAAAGCATTCCTCGACCACTTCCCCAATCCGGACAAGCTAAAGAAAGGGGAGGAGCGGGACCCCTACGGTACGCTCCGCGCCTGGTTTTCCGGCGGCAACGAAGTGGAGCTGCTGAACGATGCGAGCGAAAAGGACTACCGCAAAGCGCTGGACGAAGTAGCTGGTTTGCGTAAGCTGGTGGAGTCGAGGCTGCAGGTGAAAGGCGAGGAAGCCTACATCTTCATGGAACTGGTGCTGCACGGCCTGGCGGAAGTAAACGTCGTGAACAAAGAGGTCATGGAGTCAACTTTCTCCTTCCGGGATATCCTTGCCAATATGCTGGATGACGACCTTTTTGACGATGATTATGACAATTAATACCGCCTATCGCTTGATACTTGTGTAAAAGCTATGTTAATTTAGGGCAGGCAGCTATATCGTTGTCTGCCCTTTTTTTACCAAACAAGAGTGTATGCTATTGAAAATCAACCCGGACAATCCGGAAGGCCGCAAAATCCGCCAGGCCGTAGAAATCCTGGAAGAAGGCGGCGTAATCATTTACCCGACAGATACAGTATACGGATTGGGCTGCGATATCTACAATTCAAAGGCGGTGGACCGCATCTGCCGGCTGCGCGGGCTCGACCCGGTCAAGGCCCGGCTGTCTTTCATCTGTAAAGACATCAGTCAGGTAGCCGAGTTTACGCAGCAGATCGACAACACCACTTTCCGGCTCATGAAGAAGCACCTGCCCGGCCCCTTTACCTTTGTGCTCAATTCCAGTAATCAGGTGCCAAAGCTGTTTAAGAACCGAAAACGTACCGTAGGCATACGGGTGCCGGAGAACAATATCACGCAAGCGCTCGTGGAAGAGCTCGGCCGCCCGATCCTGACGGCATCCCTGAAGAACGACGACGAAATTGTGGAGTACTTCACCGACCCGCAGGATATCTACGAAGACTTCAAAAAACAGGTGGAACTCGTCATTGACGGCGGTATCGGCAGCAACCACCCTTCCACGGTAGTGGACTGCACCGGCTCGGAGCCTATCGTGCTGCGGGAGGGCACCGGCATTCTGGAAATTTAATACCGGCTCCACTGTGGGGCTTTGTGTTTAAAATGACAAAATCCACCCTTGGTAGAGTAGGGAAGGTGGTTATCTTTGTGGCTTCATCATACATCTGCGTACAAACAAAGGACGTTACAAACTGCTAGCATGAAGCTTAAACATTTACTACTCCTCTTCCCTACACTGCTCCTTCTCAGTTTAACTCTATCCGCTCAGAATAAAAGCGGCATCATCCGGGGCAATGTGCTCGATGCAGAAAGCGGCGAGCCTATCATATACGGAAACATACTGCTGCGGGGTACTGACCGTGGCGCCAATACGGACCTGGACGGCTTCTTTTCCTTAGCCGATGTACCCCCGGGCTCCTATACGCTGGTAGCTACGTACCTGGGGTACGACAGTACCGCAATTGATATTAAGGTGAAGGAAGGCGGTATCGTCTACGAACGCATTTTGCTGGAGCCACAATCCGTAGAGCTGCAAACCGTAAATGTCAGCAGCCGCCGGGAACAATCCCGCTCGGATGTGGCCATTTCGAAGCTTCGGGTGACTCCCAAACAGATACAGTCCCTGCCTTCCACCGGCGGCGAAGCAGATATAGCACAGTACCTGACCGTACTGCCCGGCGTGGTTGTTTCCGGTGATCAGGGCGGTCAGCTGTATATCCGGGGCGGTTCGCCCGTGCAAAACCGCATACTGCTGGACGGCATGACGATCTACAACCCTTTCCACTCTATCGGCCTGTTTTCGGTCTTTGAAACAGAAGCCATCCGCAGCGTGGATGTACTAACCGGCGGCTTCAACGCCGAGCACGGCGGCCGGG
>CAJXXJ010000445.1 GCA_913062745.1 uncultured Phaeodactylibacter sp. | reverse complement strand
CCAGCACTTCGGCATCAACTTCATCGTGCGGGGGGCGGATCTATTTGACTCTACCCTTGCACAGCTTTACCTGGCACATTTGCTTTCGCAAAAAGCGTTTCTGAAAACCACCTTTTGGCATCATGCGCTGGTAAGGGGCGAGGATGGTGAAAAGCTTTCCAAGAGCAAAGGCGCGGGCTCCCTCCAGGAATGGCGGCAGCAGGGAAGGCCGAAAGAACCACTCTACCGGCAGGCGGGCGAACAGCTGGGCCTGGAGCGGGAATGCATTTGCCCGGAAGATATCATACAGGGCCTGAAAGAGCAGGGCCAGGCACCCGCAGCGGATGCCTGACCCTATTTGTATTGCTTTTTCCGTTTTACTGCACACTAAAAGTAACGACGCGCTGGCCGTCAGCAAAGCGAGCCATGAGGCGGTACAGGCCGGGTGACAGCCGCTGGGCAGGCAGTTCGACGACCGCTGGTGCAGACTGCAGCTGCTGCTGCCATACCTGCCGCCCGAGGGCATCGAAGCAGTGCAAAGACAGGCGCTCTCCCTCCAGCCCTTTCAGCATCAGCCTTGCCGGCCCGCTTGCCGGTGAGGGGAAGATGATAAGCTGAGCAGCCTGCGGATCTGCCTGGCCCACAGAGACGATGGATACGTCTACCTCTTCGCAGGACTCATCACTGCCTGCTCCATTAGAAGCCGTAAGGCAGACGGTGTAAGTGCCCGATTCCGCATAGGTGTGCTCCGGGTTTTGCTCATCGCTGCTGTTGCCATCGCCGAAATCCCAGGACCAGCCGGTCGGGTCATTGGTGGACAAGTCGGTAAACAGCACGCTGCCATCGTCCATTACTTCTGAGGTAAATGCAGCCTGCGGAGCGAGCGCGACAATGACTTCCTCACAGGTAATATCCTCCCCTACGCTGTTGATGGCGGTAAGGCATACAGTATAGATGCCTTGCTGTGCGTAGGTATGCTCCGGGTTCACCTCTGTGCTGGCCGTGCCGTCGCCAAAATCCCAGGCGAAGGAAGACGCTGAGCCGCTCGACATGTTATCAAAACCAGTAAGGCCTTCTGCACCGACCGCTGCAGAGAAGGCAGCTTCCGGGCCTACCGGCATATCCGAGCTGTGGATCAGGTAGGTGGCTTCGCTCAAAACGCCCTCTTCGTCTTCGTCCACGCTCATCACAATCCCTACACCGTCTTTGCCCCACCATTCGTAACTCACGGTTTCGGAAACAATTGGCGTTCCGGGTACCGGGAAGAAGGTGCCAAACAGCTTAATAGAGATGGAGTCTACGGTCAGCACTTCAGTACGCAGCCGCAGTACATCGTAGGTGCCCGCCGGCACGCTTAGGGTTCCGAAAGCATCCACCTCTGCCTGAATTGCGGCAGTGCGAACAAAGCGGACAGAATCGGCATCCACCCCAAAGTCAGACCCTGCAACGGTTACAGCGATGCGGTAGATATCGTTAAAAGCTGTGCCGTAGGTAGCCGGGGCAGTCAGCAGCAACTGTGGATTGTCGAAAGCAGCCGTCAGGGGCGGGAAACCGGGCAATACAGCAGCCGTACCACCCAGTGCCAGCAGCGCAGTATCCGTCACTTGCGCGTAGGCGTACTGACTGTCGGCGGTCACGAAAGTAAAAGTCGCGTCGGGAAAATCCGCTGCGCCCGGAGTGGTTGCCGGGTCCACGACGGTGTTTTCCGAACGGGAATGCTGGTCCAGTTCCAGGAAGGACCATTCCTGAGGCTGAGCCGAAGGTTCGCCGATGCTCAGCTCCGTAATCGTTGTGTCGGTAGCGGAGACGAGAAAGCGGCCAAATTCAGGCGTATCGTCAGCGGTAATTGTGATCTGTGCGCTCAGGGCAGTAGCCCAAAGCAGGAGGGTAAGAACGGGTAAAATCTTCGTCATAGAAGTTTGCTTTTTGATAAAGGAAGAACTTGCAAGATGTAAAAACGCTGTGAATACTACAATTTACAGAAAAAAACGGATTCTGTTGACCGGATCAAGGGATTGCAGTACATTATTAGCATGAACAGACAACTACTTCTGGGCCTCTTTGCCCTGATCAGCCTGATTAATTTATACGCGGAGGCAAGCCAGACAGAGTGGCTTATTTTGGCCAGCAAGCCGCTACTGCTGACTTGCCTTTCGCTGTGGTTTTATCTGGACCGGCGCCCTATCCACAATTCTTTTGTGCGCTTCGTACTGCTGGGCCTGATTTTCTCCATTGGGGGCGATACGCTGCTGATGCTGGTGGAAAACGGGCCCCGGATGGAGCTGTTTTTCCTGCTGGGGCTGGGTAGCTTTTTAATTGCGCAGGTATGCTATGCCTATGGTTTCACGCGCTACCCGGGCGCAAGCGGGGGGGATATCCGGCAGCGGCCACTGCGGGCTTTGCCTTTTTTGCTCTACCTGCTGGGCATTGTGGGCAGTTTGTGGGATGGCATTCCCGAAGGGATGAAACTGCCGGTAGCGGTATATGCGGCAGCGATCGTCACCATGGCGGTTGCAGCGTTCAATTTGCGGGGGCTGATGAGCCGGGAGCATTTCCTTGGGCTTATGGCCGGCGTACTGCTGTTTGTGCTGTCGGACAGTTTGATTGCCATCAATAAGTTTGGTAATCCGGTGCCGTACGCCCGCCTGCTGATCATGGCTACCTACCTGGCCGGGCAGCTGCTGATTGCCTACAACGCTGCCCGGGCAAGTGCGGCGGCAGGCCACAGTTAATTTCCGGGCTGCGGCGCTTCGTCCTGCCCGCTGCCGCGGTTCAGGAAAAAAGTGAGGCCAAGCTGAAAGCCCAGCCGGTCGCTGAAACTCGTGGTAAAACGGCTGCTCGTCACCGGCCCACCGTTGGGTGCGTTCCCTCCTTCTTCAGTGGTTTGTACGTAGCTGATGGATCCAAGGGCGGCTTCAAAAGCTATAGACGGGTGGGGCAGATAGTAGAGGCCCGGCGTAAATGAAGCACGGAACATTTCGGTATCGCCTACGGTAACCAGGCTGATCAGGTCATCTTCTTCTCCAACACGGCGCTCGAAGCTGCCTGCTCCGTAAAGCCCGCCGGCTTCCATCCAAAAGCCCAGTTTACCTTCTTCCCGAAAGGCATTGTAGTACCGCACAAATGCTCCCGCCGAGAGCATATTGGTTTCCAGCTCTGAGGGCTCCCGGCCGGCATTGGGAAGAAAAGAAGTGAAGGTCTCGCCCTCAGCTCGGCCGTACTGATAGTCCAGGAGCAGGCCCGCTGCCCAGTGATCGGACAGAAAGTAGCCCAGCCGGGGGCTGATGCGGAAGCTAAAAGCAGTAATGTCTTCCCCGGAGAAAAAAGAATTATTCCCCACAAAAGCGGAGCCGGCATCAATTTGCTCGGTAGACAAGCGGAATTCGCCGCCGAGCAGGAATGCTCCCTTTTCTATCTGAGCGTAAGCAATGGAAGTAACGAAAAGCAAAAGCGCGAGCGACAGGATTCGGTTCATCATGGTTAACAGGTATTTTTAGGTCCGCTTGAAATTACCGGTTCGGTATAATATCCATACGGTTCCACAGGGCGATAAGTTGCCTTCTGGCCTGATCATTTTCGGCTTCCAGCCGGGTCAGCACCCAGGTACGGATACCTAAGCGGTGGAGCCGGATAAGGTGGAGCTCTCCGTCTGCCAGCAACTGCAGCTCCATGATATCATCTGTGAAATTGGCTTCCAGCTCCAGAAACGATTCGTAACGGTCATCCACTTCCTGAATGTAGCCTTCGTACCAGTCCCGCGGGCTTTGGTACATGGCATTTTTGAACCCCTCAACCGTAACGGTACAGTCCGGCGCATCCAGGTCGAGCAGCACCCCTTTTTGTTCTTCCAGCGTACTTAACTGACGGAAGGTATCCGGGTAGAGCACACAGTAGTTGAGCAGGGGCTCACAGTACTGCTTCCGGCTTTCGGGATTGACGGAGGACTGCCGGACGCCTGCACAGGCAGTCAGGGTGATGGCCAGCAACAGCACAGCGGCACCGGCATTATAAGTTCTTTGCAGCATTTCTTTTTAAGCAGGAAACGGGCGGCAAACGGGCATGTTCGCAGCCAAAACCGGGGCGGGCCAGAGAAAACATTAGGAAATACCCTCCCGTTGAAAAGCCGACGATTTTACAAATGAAAACACAAAGCACCATATGAAAAGGTCCCCCAAGTGGGGAGTAGGTCTGGTAATCGCCGCGCTACTTGCCGTCATC
>CAJXXJ010000444.1 GCA_913062745.1 uncultured Phaeodactylibacter sp. | reverse complement strand
CGTTGGCAAAGTTCTCGTCGCTCTTGCGCGCCTGCTTCGGCTTGTCCGCATCGTAATCCCGCTGATAGTCCAGCCACAGGTCTTCTATGTCATCCGCTTCCCCGATCTGAAAATCCAGCACATAACTGTTTTTGGTGCCCTTGCTCATTTGCCGCTTCGCCTCCGCAAAGGTCTGGGCATTCAAAAAAATAACCGTCAACGCCATCAGGGAAATCGTCAGTAAGTATCTCATATCTCGTTTTTGCTTTTGCAGTTTGGAATATCGAAGGCGTAGCCAGGGATAAAGATGATTATGGCGTGCCCCTGCGCCCTCGGCCGGGCGCAGCGTCGCTATGCTGCGGGGCTCGCTAATCGCCTGCCTGCCGTAAGCATTCAGGCAAGCTCGGCCACTACGTGTCCAGGCTACTGCGTACGCCTGCCCCTCCGCAGCGCTCACGCAGCCATGGTTTTGCCAGGCTAGCCGTCAACACTTACGTAAAGCAGAGCTGTTGCGGATGTTCACAGGTTGTAAATTTGAAATCCTTATTGACAATTCTCTGGCAATTGCACGCTTCATACCTACGGCAAGAATCGGCTTCCCAAGTAGCGTACCTAAAGGCACGCTGCCAAAGCCACCGCCTCTGATGGAAATGGCCTATTGACAATCTCCCGGCAATTGCGCGATCCAATCCCGCACCAGTGCAATGCCCTCTTCGTGGGCTACTGCCCGGCCAATCTCCGGCATCATCACGCCCGGGTCATCAGACTGCATGCGGTGGAGCAGGATAGACGCCTCCGGCCGGCCCGGTGCTACCCCAAAGCGATGCCCGCCGGAGCCCTTGCCCGCCGCTACCGGCGACTTGCAGATACCGAGCTGCGCCGGCTGGTCTTTGAAATCGGTATGCAGGTACAGCCCCGTAGTGTGTGCCGGCCCCTCCGGATGGTGGCAATGCCCGCAGTTTACCTCCAGATAAGCCAGCGCGCGGTCTTCCACGCTGCCGCTCGCCGGGTCCGCCCAGTCAGCCAGGGCAGTAAAGCGGGCGCTCCAGTCTCCTTCGGCCAGCTTGCCCTCCGCCTGCCATTTGGCAATCTGATTTTGGCGGGTGCCGTCCGGGTATTCCAGCATTGCATTCAGATTGCGGACCTTGGGGCCGATGGGCAGCAACTGCTTGTTTTGGTTGTGGCAGCTCTTGCACTGATTTTTGTTGGGCACCACATACTCCACCGTACGGGCCCTACCCTGCTCGTCGGTCCAGGCCGCCTGCCGGAAGTCGCCCACCAGGTTGAGCTCCGCTTCTGTATCCTCCCCGTTCCAGACGTAGGTATACGCCTCCCACTGGCCCGCTTTTTTCATCAGCAGCCGGGTTTCGATCAGGTCACGGGCCTCATCCGGCTTCCGGAAATCTGCCGGGTAGTAGAAATGCTTGATCAGCACGCTGTTATCCGGAAATTGCAGTACGCCCTTGTCATCTACCGTAGCCTGCACACTGTCGGGCATCCATACGTAGCGCGCTTTGTGGGCGTAATCCGTAAACAGCGTCGTAATCGGCTCGTACAGCAATACCCCGGCATTCGGCGCAAAGCCGTCTTCATCCACTGCCGTGAAAAAACCGTAGTCGGAAAGTTTCGGATAAGGTGCCTGTTGCGGGTCGAACTGTACGGCGCCCGGCCCGGGGGTAGCTGCCCGTTGACAGCACCATAGCGCCGCCAGGAAAAACAGGAATAGGAAAAGCCGCTGCATCTTTTTTACGAAAAAATACGGCTAATCTGTGTAATTGCCAATTCGACTGCATCTTACTCCAAAAAACACCATGAAACAATTCCTTCTTTTAGCCAGCTTGCTGGCACTCTACAGCGCCGCCACGCTTAGCCCCCAAGCCACCGATGCCTTTACGCTTACCGGAACGGTGACGGATGAAAGCGGGCAGCCGCTCATCGGCGCAAGCATACTGCAGCTGGGTACCGCCCACGGTACGGTGACCGATGCGGACGGCAAATTCTCCCTTGAGGTACCGGACCGCTGCGTCAGCCTGCAAGTCAGCTACACCGGATACCAAACGGAGACCGTAAAGAAAGCCTGCGCCGGCGAGCCGCTGGAAATTGCCCTGCAGCCCGGAGGCCTTGAACTCGAGGAAATAGTAGTCACCAGAAGGCCACCCGCCCGGAAGTCGCGGCGGGAAGACCAGGCAATGGGCGCAATCGCCTACGAATCGGCGCCCATGCGTATTGCCCCCGGCCCGGAGCCGGCCCCCAACTGGAATACCGAAGACTATGCCCTGATCGAAGAGAACCGCTTTCTGAGTGTCGGGCAGCAGCCGCTATCCACCTTTTCCATCGACGTGGACGCGGCATCCTACAGCAATGTGCGCCGCTTTCTGCGCAACGGGCAGCAGCCTCCCGTGGATGCCGTACGGATAGAGGAAATGGTCAACTACTTCACCTACGACTACCCGCAGCCGGACGGAGATGTGCCGTTCAGCGTCAACACGGAGCTATCCGAATGCCCCTGGCAGCCTAAGCATCAGCTGCTGCATATCGGGCTGCAGGGCAGGCACATCCCCACGGATGAGCTGCCCGCCTCCAATTTGGTATTTCTAATTGACGTATCCGGCAGTATGCGGGATGCTAACAAGCTGCCGCTGCTGAAATCTTCCTTCAAACTGCTGACTAATCAGCTGCGCGAGCAGGACCGGGTGTCCGTTGTGGTCTACGCCGGTGCTGCCGGCCTGGTACTTAAGCCTACACCCGGCAACGAGCAGCGCAAAATACTCGATGCCCTGGAGCAATTGCAGGCCGGCGGCTCTACGGCAGGCGGAGCAGGGATTGCTCTCGCCTATCAGACCGCCCGGGAGCAGTTTGTGAAAGGCGGCAACAACCGCGTTATCCTGGCGACCGATGGCGACTTTAATATCGGGCAGAGCAGTGATGCAGAACTGGTACGCATGATCGAAAAGGAGCGCGAGAGCGGCGTTTTCCTGACCGTGCTTGGCTTTGGGATGGGCAATTACAAGGACAACAAAATGCAGCAGCTGGCTAACAAAGGCAACGGCAACCACGCCTACATCGATGACATCAACGAAGCGCGCAAGGTGCTGGTGTCGGAGTTTGGCGGCACCGTATTTACTATTGCTAAGGATGTCAAGATTCAGATTGAATTCAACCCGGCACAGGTGCAGGCCTACCGGCTCGTCGGCTACGAGAACCGCCTGCTGCAGAACGAAGACTTCAACGATGACCGCAAAGACGCCGGCGAGCTGGGCTCCGGCCATACCGTTACTGCCCTGTACGAAATCATTCCGCCCGGCGTGGAGAGCGACTTCATCGCTGATGTGGATGCGCTCAAATACCAGAATAAGACAACGCCCGCCGCTGCAGAAAGCCGCGAACTGGCTACGGTGAAGCTCCGCTATAAGCAGCCTGACGGGGATAAAAGCGAGAAGGTCAGCATTCCCGTAGGCAGTAAGGTGCTGCCGCTGCCGCAGAGCAGCAACAACTTCCGCTGGTCGGCTGCCGTGGCGTCTTTCGGGATGCTGCTGCGGGATTCGGCATTCAAGGGTGAGGCCTCCTACCCGGAAGTGGTGGCCATGGCCCGGGAGGCCCGGGGGCCGGACGAAGCCGGCTACCGGCAGGAATTCATAAAAATGGCCGCAACGATGGCCGAACTGGCACCGCCGGCTACTGCCGAACGGAAGTAAGCCCGCAGCGGTAGGGCGAAACATCCTGCGATACCGAAGCAAACTCGTTCGCCGCGTCCACATTCGCGAAGCGCAGCCCCTCCTGCGGTTGCTCAATGCAGATATTCATTGGGTTGCTGCCGGAGCGGCTGTCTTCTGTGATGCCGTCGTAGAGGATATCCTGTGGCTTGCCCGGGAAGAGGTAGTTCACCATCTTTCCGAAGTCTTTGCTCAGGTCCGGCACGGCCCGCTTGCGCTCATACTCGTTGCCGTGGATGTAAATATCGTAGGAGTAAGGGTCGTAGCGCTCGTCTTCCCATGGCTTTTCTGTAATCTGATAGCTGGCAATCGCCGTGCCGATCGTTTTATGGCCGATGATTTTATTGTCGAAGATTTCCACCTCCTTGGCCGCGAGCAGGATGATGCCCGTACCCGGCGGCACAATACCGACGATATTGCCCTCGGGCGCGAAATTGCTGTGGTTGTTTTCGATGATATCGTTGTTGTACACCTTGCAGCCTTTACCGTTGCCGGCCGGCAGCTCC
>CAJXXJ010000443.1 GCA_913062745.1 uncultured Phaeodactylibacter sp. | reverse complement strand
CAATCCGGTTTTGGAAAATGATATGCCCGACTACTCCTACCACGGCTACGCCGCTACCGATTTCTACAAGGTGGACCAGCGCTTTGGCAGCAATGAAAAATACCTGGAGCTTATCGCCAAAGCCAAAGACAAAGGCATCAAGATCATCATGGACATGATCCTCAACCACTCGGGCTCCGAGCACTGGTTTGTCAAAGATATGCCTACGGACGATTGGGTCAACTTCGGAGGGGAATACGTCAACACCTCCCACCGCCGCAATACCGTGCAGGACATCCACGCCTCCGAATACGATAAGCGCATGTTCTCCGATGGCTGGTTTGTAGAGACTATGCCGGACCTTAATCAGCGCAACCCGCTGCTGGCCACTTACCTAATCCAAAATACCATCTGGTGGATTGAGTACTCCGGGCTGTCTGGTATCCGCATGGACACCTACCCCTATCCCGACAAGGACTTTATGACGGACTGGACCTGCGCCATCCGCGCGGAGTATCCCAATTTCAATACCGTAGGCGAAGAGTGGGTCAACAACCCCGCCATTGTTTCTTACTGGCAGGAAGGCAAAGACAATCACGACGACTATACCTCCTGCCTGCCAAGCCTGATGGACTTCCCCATTCAGTTCGCCCTGACGCAGGCTTTGGTGCAGGAAGAAAAGCAGTACGGCAGCGGCCTGATCGAATTGTACAAAATGCTGTCGCAGGATTTCCTCTACGCCGACCCCTACAAGCTGGTCGTCTTCCCGGACAACCACGATATGGACCGCTTCTACACGCAGGTCGATGAAGACTTTGACCTCTTCAAGATGGGGATTGCCTACATCCTGACGGTGCGGGGCACGCCACAGCTATACTACGGCACGGAGGTCCTGATGGACAATGAGGAAGCCCCCGGCGACCACGGCATTATCCGCACCGACTTCCCCGGCGGCTGGCCCGGTGATGAGGTGAACGCCTTTACCGGCGAGGGCCTCAGCGAGCGGCAAGCGGAGGCCAAAGCTTACATCAAATCCCTGCTCAACTGGCGCAAAGGCAACGAAACCGTCCACACCGGCGACCTGATGCAATTTGTGCCGGATGATGGCATATATGTCTTCTTCCGCTACACGGATACCGGCAAGGTGATGACGGTGCTCAACAAGAAGGAAGCGCGCAGCCTTGACCTCAGCCGCTTTTCGGAAATGCTGAGCGGCACCACACAAGCCACCGATGT
Source organism: uncultured Phaeodactylibacter sp. (assembly GCA_913062745.1). Lineage (GTDB taxonomy): Bacteria > Bacteroidota > Bacteroidia > Chitinophagales > Saprospiraceae > Phaeodactylibacter. The sequence continues at coordinate 2,984 of CAJXXJ010000443.1, read as the reverse complement.
GCTGAGCGGCAAGACTTACCCGACTTCCGGGCAGATGGAAGTGCCGGGTAAATCGGCGCTGATCTTGGAGGTGGAGTAAAAACTATCCGGCCAGCTCGTAGGGGTTGGCAATGGTTTTGCGGCCGAAGCGGCGGAGCAGCTGGGCTTCATTGTTGATGTCCAGTTGTTCTGCCTTGATGATCTCGCGGACACGGGGCTGCCCCAAACCGGGAATACGGATCAGGAAGAACGGCCAAAGAGACTTGCTCTTGTAGACTTTGTCCAGCTTTGGAAAACCAACGATAGGATAGAATTCGTCAGACCGGGCTTTGAAGTTATAGTAAGAACTCACCCCCTCCCCTCCTTATTACTCCACAACAACTCCCGTACATCCACATCCAGCACCTCCGCTATTTTGAAGAGTGACTCCATGCTAGGCTGCATAGTATTAGAACACCAGCGGGATACAGTAGACCTATTGTACCCCAACTGATTAGCCAGCCAGGTGCTGTTCTTGTCCTGCTCGGCCAGCACCACCCGTATTCGGTTGTATTTACGCATGCTAACATAGATACGGAACTCCAGGAAATTTTAGGAACCTACCCCACCCTTGTTGTTTTTATAACGCACTTGTTGCTTTTAAAGAAACAATAGTGTATATTTGCAATATCAAAATTTTTCACCCCTCTGAATTAATCCGTTTGGCGGGGAACCTAAAACCCATAATTATGCTTTGTTTTTCTGTAGCTATTTACGTCATGACGCCAGCAATTGCCACTATTGCCGGCGTGGGGCTTTACATGTACTTTAAGGATCACAATCCGCCCCATTTTCACGCCCGGGAGGATGGAGACGAAGAAGTCTTCGACCTTGACGGCAACTCTATGAAGGGAAGTATCAGCCCAAAAAAGCGGAAGAAAGTCCGCAAGTGGGCAAAAGAGAACAAAAGCTTCCTGGAAGACCAATGGAATAACCACCAAAAATAAACCCGTATGCCACACCGTACCTACATCTACCGACGGCTGAAAGCGCTTTCCGAAGCAGAGCAAATCCGCATCCTGCACCAGGCGCTCGAGCTGCAACAGGCAGAGCCACAGCGCCAGCCCTTCGAGTGCATTGCCAAAGCCATGCACATTCCACTGTTTCCCAGGCTACAGTCTGCCCAGCCCCTGCAGGGCCATCGCCTGCTGCTGACCTTTGATAACGGAGAAAACGGAGAAGCCGACCTTTCGGAGCTGCTCGACCCGGAACGGCCGCTCGACAAGGCCCTGCTTGAAGACGAAGCCCTTTTCCGTGCTTTCGAGGTAGCGGAAGGCACTCTAATCTGGCCAGAGCACGGCCGAATGATGAAGGACTTTGAGGGGCGGCAACAGTTCCAGCCCTACAGCATCGACCCGGGCCTGCTGTACGAGCAGGCCGTGCAGGGCGCTGCCGCAAGCTAAAACAAGAACGGCGGCCCTTGCAGGCCGCCGTCCTTATTACATTTCCTTCGCCAGCACCCGGTTGATCCGCTTGACCATACCCGGCCCCTCGTAGACCAGCCCGCTGTAGATCTGCACAAGATTAGCTCCCGCCCGCAGCTTTTCCAGGGCATCTTCAGGCTTAGCGATGCCGCCTACGCCGATAATGACCAACTCCTCCCCTGCCCGCTCGCGCAGGTAGCGGATGACTTCGGTAGCGCGTGCTTTCACCGGTTGGCCACTCAGGCCGCCGGCACCGATTTCCTCCACGCGGCTGCCGGAGGTCTGCAGCCCTTCCCGGCTGATTGTGGTATTGGTAGCGATAATGCCGTCCAGTTGTGTTTCCCGGGCGATATCCAGGATATCATCGAGCTGCCCGTCGGTAAGGTCCGGAGCGATTTTGAGCAGCAGCGGCTTGGGCTGTGGCTTGGCGTGGTTGAGCTGCTGCAGCATATTCAGCAGGCGGGACAACGGCTCCTTGTCCTGCAGTTCGCGCAAGTCAGGAGTATTCGGTGAGCTGACATTGACGACGAAATAGTCGACATGCGGGAACAGTGCCTCAAAGCAGATGCGGTAGTCTTCCGCCGCCTTCTCGTTCGGCGTGGTTTTATTTTTCCCGATGTTGCCGCCGATGATCACGCCCTGCGGTTTGCCGTAGCGCTGCAGGCGCTGCACCAGTGCTTCCACCCCTTCGTTGTTGAACCCCATGCGGTTGATTAGCGCCTCGTCTTCCGGCAGGCGGAACAGGCGGGGCTGCGGGTTGCCCGACTGCGGGCGCGGAGTGACGGTGCCCAGCTCCAGAAAGCCAAACCCCAGCTTCGCCATGCTGTGGTAGTGCTGCCCATCTTTGTCAAAACCGGCAGCCAGGCCTACCGGGTTTTCAAAAGACAGCCCCAGAAACTGCCGCCGCAGCGCCGGGTGCCGAAACTGATAAGCCCGGCTCAGCAATGCCCCTGCGCCAGGTATGGCCAATGCTATTTTGAACAGCCGTAAAGTAAGGTGGTGCGCCCGCTCCGGCGGGAAAAGAAAGAAGAAGGGCTTGAGGAAGGTCTTGTACACTGCTTTTTGCGCAAAAGTACGGAATTCAGGGTTCGGAGCATAAAAAAAGGCCAGGTAGCAGTTGTCTACCCAGCCGGAATCATAATCCCAAAAACTATTCTTGAAGGACAGCCCCTGCGGGCGTATCCGTATTATTCACATAATGTTCTGACAAATATACTCATTCTCCCATTTAATGCAAAACATATTTGTCAAAAAGGAAGTTAAAACTCCTTTTATGCTGCCTGCCCATTGCTAGCTAGCTTCCTCCTCTGCCTTCACAAGCAGCTGAAAACCATTACCGTGAATATTAACAATTTCGATATTATCGTCTTTTTTGAGGTATTTCCTCAATTTAGTCACGAAGACGTCCATACTGCGGGCGGTGAAGTAATTGTCCTCGCCCCAGATTTTGGTCAAAGCTTCTGAGCGGGGCAGAATATCGTTCTTGTACATAGCAAACATCCGCAGCAGCTGTGCTTCTTTTGGCGAAAGCTTGCTCTTATC
>CAJXXJ010000442.1 GCA_913062745.1 uncultured Phaeodactylibacter sp. | reverse complement strand
TGGGCGAACGCATGGATAACGCTTTTGCCTTTGCGTTGGACCGCGCCGAGAAAGCTATTATTGTCGGCAGTGATATCGCGCAAATCAGCCCCGAAATTATCGAGCGGGCATTTGATGCACTGGATGAAGAAGACTACGTGATCGGCCCCGCCCTGGACGGCGGCTACTACCTGCTGGGGATGAAAACGCCCAGCCCGAAGCTGTTCCGGGATATGGAGTGGAGCACAGAAACCGTCTGCGAGGAAACCCTGCGACGCATAGACGGCCTGGGAAGGAGCTTCCGCGTAGTAGACACCCTCTCGGATATCGACTACGCGGAAGACTGGAAGCAGTACGGCTGGGAACTTTAGCGCATAAGCATCACATCACCGGAGAACACCTCTGTCCGCCCATCCACAAACTCAATGACTGCTACCCAGGCAAACACCCCCGGGTTGAGCTCTTCTCCGCGGAACAGGCCGTCCCAACCCTGCATATCTACGTTTGGCGTAAGCCCCTCCCGCTCGAAGACCATATTACCGCCACGGTCGAATACCCGCAGGCTTTCAATTTCCACCACGGCGTCATCTGCAAAAACGAGGAACCAGTCGTTGACGCCATCCCCGTTCGGGCTGAAGGCGTTAGGGACAAATATGCGCCGGTCTTGCCGTACCCCGATGAATACCGCGTCGCTCGCCTGGCAAAGTGTAACGGTGTCGACGACTTCCACAAGGTAGCCGGTAGAGACGAAAGGACGGACGAAGATTTCCTCTCCGCTTACCTCCTGCCCACTGCCATCCTGATAGCGCCACAGGTACTGCAGTGCCGTACCACCGGACACCTGTGCCTGCAGCCGTATGCTGTCTCCGAGGAAGATAGAGGTATCCATACCGGCATTTACGGTGATTTCCGGTGCGGGGTCCACAACTTGAGTGGTTTCTGTTTCACACTCGCGGCTGTCCTGCACGATAAGGGTGTAAGGGCCTGCAAAGAGCCCGGCAAAATTGCTGTTTTCCTGAAAAACGACTCCGTCAAGCGAAAAAGCATAGGGCGGTGTGCCACCGCTGACCGACTGCACTTCAATGCGGCCGTCTTTATCGCCCCCCTGACAGCTCAGCCCCTCAGCGGTTGCCGTCAGCTGCAGGGGTTCCGGTTGCTGCAGGGTATAAGCTACGGTATCGGCACAGCCTCGCTCGTTGGTCACCGTAAGCTGATAATCGCCGGCGGGCAGTCCGCTGATGGCCGGGCTGTTGACTCCGGTAGACCAGGCGTAGGAGAAGCTGCTGCCCGGGCCGTTTGCACTACCCGAGAGCACGCCATCGGAAAAGCCGCTACAACTGACCGGGCTGGTTTCGGCGACAGCCGCCTCTACCGGGCCTGCTGGTTGCTGGAGCTCGAAAGTGACGGTATCCCGGCAACCGGTAGTATTGGTGACGGTAGCGGAATAGGTGCCGGCAGCGAGCCCGTCCAGTATCGTCCCGCTCTCGCCATTGCCCCAGCTGATGGTTTGCAGGTCTTCGTTAGCCGTGAGCTGCAGGCTCCCGTCGTTACCACCAAAGCAGGCGATCTCTTGGGCTACGGTTATTTCGGCAATCAGCTCGGTGGGCTGCCCTATGGTATAGGTTTCAGTCCGTTCGCAGCCATTAGCATCGGTAAGGGTGAGCGTGTAACTGCCCGCGCAGAGGCCGCTGATCTGCGGATCTTCACTGCCGGTGCTCCAGGCCAGGGCATAGGGCGGTGTGCCGCCGCTGCTCTCCACCGAGAGGCTGCCATCGCAAAAGCCGAAGCAGCTTGCGTCGGACTGCGTGAGCGGTGTGAGCTGCAGTGGTGCCGGCTCAGGTACATTGACCACGAAAGTGGTATCAAAAAATTCATCAGCGATGGTGATCAGGTAATCGCCGGCAGGCAGGTTGTCCAGCGTAGCTTCCTCATTCTCGGCGTTGAGGATGCCGGAACCGTTGATGGTATTGGGGGTGTTTTGCCACTCGTAATCATAGGGCGGCAGGCCGTTGACTGCGGAGAAGCGGATACTGCCGGAGGCTTCCCCGGCGCAGTCGGCAGAGTCCACCACAACGGTGGGTACAATATCGATGATGAAGTCAACCACAAAGCAGGTGTCTGCCGTGCAGCCCTGTGCATCATTTACCGTTACGCAGCATTCTTCTCCTCCGACCAGGTTATTGTTTTCCGGGCCGGTGAGCCCGTCGCACCACTCAAAGGTAAAGCTGCCGGCGCTGCCACTCGCGCTGATGGTTGCCTGGCCATTGGCGGTACCTTCGCCTACTGCGGGCTGTGTTTGAATCAGCTGTATCTCAATCGGCTCCAACACCGTAAGGGTGGTATTGACAATACTGTCACAGCCCTGAAGGACATTGATCGTATCTGCGTAGACGCCGCTTTCGGTGTAAACCGAACTGCCTACCGACAGGCTGGCACCGGCGCAGATGGTGGTGTCAAGTGTAGTGCGCGGGGTGATATCCCCGGCATCCGAGACGCGCAACTCGAAGATACCGCGGCTATCCGCACCGTCACCATCTACCAAGATATAGTATTGCTGCCCGGGGAAGAGACAACTCAGCTGCAGGCTTTCATCCCGGTCGCTGCCGTCATAGGCACTGCCTTCGTGCAAAAAGAAGCCGGTGCAGCCCCCGGAAAGCGGGCGGTAAAGGGACAGCTGCAGGCCGATCGGGTCGAGTTCCGTATCGGAAATGCCTTCAATGAGCACGTGTCCGGTAGGGGGTGCTGTAAAGGTAAACCAGACGGAGGTTTGTGTCACGAAATCGGGGCTAAACGGGTCGCCGTTGCCGGTAGCGCAGAAGTTGCTGTACGCCTGCCCGGTGCTGACGGTATCGCCCAGCGGCACCGCGCCCAGGTCGATGGCATCGCATGGCCCGTCCGGTGCATCGTCAATATCGGCATTGGTGATTTCCAGGCTGAAAAAGCCCTGCTCTGTGCCGGCGGCGTTGGAGGTGCCGTCTACGAGTACGTAATAGCGCGTATCCGGCTGCGGGCAGCGCAGGCGCATGCGCAGGTCGGCTTCAAAATCTGGTGCGGACCAGGTAACCAGCTGCAGGTTGCCGGTGCAGCTGTCTGCCTGATAGATGGCTATTTCCGGCTCCATACCGTCACCGAAGTTATTGGGGTCGGAAAGCGACTCAAAGTACAGGGCGTCGCCAATATCCGAGTCGGTGGTAAAGGTAAACCATACGCCGTGGTTATTGGTGAAGGCATTGGCATTGGTATCATCCGGATTGGGCTCATCGAGGTTGTCGGCGCACACATTACTGTAGATGCCCTGACTGAGGTCGCCGAGCGTGTCTGCGCGGGTTATTAGCCCCATCTCCACGGCATCACAGGGCAGGTTATTGAAGATCTGATCCGTGATGGCAGACAGGGTAAAATTGAGTGTACCGCGGCTGTCTCCGTTGTCGGGGAGCTCCAGCGTGTAGGGTACCGATTCGCCGGGGGCAGGCACCGGGAAGTTGAGGCATAGCTGCTCTGCACAGTTGGGCACCACCGGGCAGCCGATCGGCAAAATCGGGTCGTTCTCGAATGCGCTGAAACAGACCTCTATCTCAGCGGGCAGCTCATCGGGGCAGGCGTAGGTAGCGCTGTACTGCAGATTAGGCACGGCAGTGTAGCAGCCACCTTGCTCCGGGTATACCACATTGCCTTGCCCGGCCACGTCCACCGCCCAGAGGGGGTCCGGGTCGGAAAACAAATCTATACAGTCGGTTTCCACTGTAGCCCCCTCGACGGTGAGCTGCAGCTCAATTTGTGCCGGTAGCATCAGGCTCGGCAGCAGACATAACAGGAGAAGTGTTTGCTTCATGAAGTTATACTTAAATCTGAGACAATGGGCTCTTCCATATTGGAGAGAGCCGGGGCGGGTGAATTTCACAGCTGCGCGGGTACTTTAAAGTTTCCTTAACGCGCTGTGTGTAGATATACTCGGAACGGAGAGGTTTGGGCGTAAGGCACAAACCCGACGCACGAGTATATACCGACCCGCCTGCCTTAGCATGTCGGGCAGGCACGAAGTCATGTTTGGCCCCGATTCCTATCGGGGAAACTACTTCGTCGTCGGTATAGTTGCCTGAAACCGGCGGGCAGGCCTGCCGGGCGTTCTTCCTGACGGGTTACCTGAACCGGACTTTTATGTGGGTGTAAATTTAGAGAAAAGCCGCGTCTTGTGCAGGGTATGAATAGAAAAAAGCGATTA
>CAJXXJ010000441.1 GCA_913062745.1 uncultured Phaeodactylibacter sp. | reverse complement strand
CGGTGCCTGTGGTCAGGTTGCCGCCCGGGATTATGATGTTGATGACATCCTCTACGCCATGCTCATTGTAGAAAGAAGTTTCTTCGCTAATGCTAAAATTGTAGTACTCGTCGCTGTCTACAAAGTTGATCTGGTCACACTGAAAGAACTCCATATTGGCATTCTGATAATAGGCGTTCAGCAGTGCAAAAGCCGTGTCGAAATCGGCCTGCGACAGCCCTCCTGTGCCATCCGAACGGCGGATGATGTGCGCCTGTACGGGCACCATATCCGGGACATTATAAGCAGGATAAGAAAGAAAGTCGGCAGTGTGGTGGTCACATGCTTTTTGCAGGCTGTCCATTTTAGCCCGGGAGGCGGGCGTCTGAATAGCTCCGCAGGGGGGAGTTGGGGTAGCTGTCTGTGCAGCCACGAGGAGGGGAAGGCTGCAGAGGCTTAACAAGAGTACCAAAAATTTCATCAGATTACAGGTTTATTTGAGCAATTCTGGGTTGATAATTACCAAATCGATTGCATCAAACAGATTTGTCCTGATGAGTGGCTCGTTCGCCTACTGCTACGCAGCGTAGCCTGTGCGCGCCTGCTGCGGGCAAGGTGCAAAAAAGAAACACGCGGGCACAGCTATCGCCAAATGCTTGCGCAGCGTTACTTTTGCTAGTTTGTCCCTTACTGATGTGGCATATCTGTTTAATGCAAAAAATCAGAGCTTCCCCGTTTTGGCCTGTGTGCATGCAGGCCGGCGTTGTGCATACTTTTTTCAGAAACTCTTCCCAGTGTTGTTTGTGCCTGTTGAGTGTTTGAAATGAAGTAATGGAGGTAAGCCTAAATTCTCAAAGCGTGTGTAGTGCGCTAATATAGGATTTTTATTTATTCGACTGATATTTTTTTGAAATTTATTAGCCGATAGCGCATATAGGGCTTGAAGTTGGTGGTATAGTTTGGCAAAAGACCAGGCGGGTTGCCTATCTTTACCCTCTATTGATGAATTAAATTTATATACGAAGGGCACATGAATAGGTTTCTGATATTTCTGATTTTCTCTGCATTTTTTTTCTGGAGCGGTTGTGCGCCGGAGCAAAAGGAGGCGCAATTTGCTGACCTGATCCTGCACAACGGTAACTTTTACACGCTCGACAGCTTGCAGCCGCGTGTAGAAGCCGTAGCTATACGGGACGGACGTATACTGTTAGTAGGCAGTGCAGAAGAAGCGATGGGGCTGCGCGGCGACAGCACGGAGCTTATCGACCTGCAGGGGCAATTTGCGATGCCCGGCTTTATTGAGGGGCACGGGCATTTTTCTGGTTTGGGCTACAGCCTTATCCGGCTCAATTTTTTGGAAGCGCAAAGCTGGGACGAAATCGTGCAGATGGTAACCGAGGCGGCAGAGAAGGCAGAGCCGGGCACCTGGATTCTGGGGCGCGGCTGGCATCAGGAAAAGTGGACCGAACCGCTTGAGCGCAGCGTATTGGGCTATCCTTATCATTATGATTTGAGCGAAGTCTCTCCGGACAACCCGGTGATGCTCCGCCACGCCAGCGGCCACTCGCTTTTCGCTAATGAAAAAGCAATGGAGCTGGCCGGAGTGACCGTGGAAACCCCCAGCCCGAGCGGAGGAGAGATTGTGCGCGACAGCCGCGGGCAGGCTATCGGTGTCTTCGAGGAGCGCGCCATGAACCTAATCACAAATGCCTACGATGAGTACGCCGCCGGCTTATCGGAAGAAGCAAAGGCTAAGGAGTGGTACCAGGCCATAGAACTAGCCGAGGAAGAGTGCCTGCGCAACGGCATCACCTCATTTCAGGATGCCGGCTCCAAATTTTTTGAGCTGAGCCGTTACGAGGAGATGGCGGAGAAAGGGGAGCTCGACCTGCGCCTCTGGGCGATGGTGCGCCACAGCTACGACCGCATGAAGGACAGCCTGGACGGTTACCCTAAAATCGACGTGGGCAACCACTACTTTACCTGCCGGGCCATTAAGTCGGAAGTGGATGGCGCGCTGGGCGCGTTTGGGGCCTGGCTGCTGCGGGCGTACAACGATAAGAAAGGATTTACCGGTCAAAATACCACACCTATCCCGGAGGTGAAAAACATCGCTCAGCTGGCGATGGACCACGGCATGCAAATGTGCGTGCACGCTATCGGCGACCGCGCCAACCGGGTGGTGCTCAATATCTACGAAGAGCAGTTCAACGCAAATTCGGATAAAGGCGACCTGCGCTGGCGTATTGAGCACGCTCAGCACCTGGATACTGCTGATATACCGCGTTTTCGCAAACTGGGTGTTATCGCCTCCATGCAGGGCATCCACTGTACTTCCGATGCTCCTTTTGTGGAAAAAAGGCTGGGCGAGCAGCGCTCCCGCCTCGGGGCTTACCCCTGGCGCTCCCTGCTTGACAACGGTGTCATCATTGCCAACGGGACGGATGCTCCGGTGGAGGATGTGGACCCGCTGGCGTGTTTCTATGCTTCCGTTACCCGCAAACGGGCGGATTCGGGCTTTGAATTCTTCCCGGAGCAGCGTATGACGAGGGAGGAGGCCATTTATTCCTACACTCTGGGCAATGCTTATGCCGGCTTTGAAGACCACTTTAAGGGTTCTTTGCATACAGGCAAAGTGGCGGATATCGTCGTGCTTTCCCATGACCTGCTCAACTGTACGGATGAGGAAATACTGGAAGCTCAGGTGCTGAAGACGATCGTGGATGGCAAGGTGAAGTATGAGCTGTAGGGTAGTGGGAAGCTGTACCGGGGGCTGGAGGTAGCCTGTAAGTGTGGCAAGGAGTCAAGTCTCAGGGGCTCTGGCTTTCCCCGGTGGCACCACCCGTGGAAGGCCGCCCGGCAACCTGCATACCTGGAATTTGGGCACTTGGATTCCTCAGGCTCTCGGAAGGTTTCATATTACCGCACCTACGGCGCTCCATTTTATTTTTTGTGGGCTATGCTACCAACATGAGCGGGCCTCTGGCCCTTGCCGGGGAATAGCCCTGAGGCTACCGCCGGGCCAAGCGCCATAGGTGCGGTCATGTTGTACCTGCCGCGCGCCCGGCAATGACCCAGCCAATCAGCCCGATCAGTGCCCCATCCCATTAGAGGAACCAAGGGCGCAGTGGGAAACTGCACCCTTGGGCCTGCCGGGCCTCTGGCCCTTGCCGGAGGAATCACCCCGAGGCTGCCTCCCGGGCGAGCGCCGTAGGTGCGACCATGTTGTACCTGCCTCGCGCCCGGCACTGACCCAGCCAATCAGCCCGATCAGTGCGTCCATCCCCGCGGATGAACCAAGGGCGCAGTGGGAAACTGCACCCTTGGGGCTGCTAAGGAAGGCTTGGTGGCCCGGTGCACCTATTCCAATTCAATTACCAGGTCATCCTGCTCTACCAGGGTTTTTTCCGTAAGGTGGATTTTCTTTACGGTGCCGGCCTGCGGAGCAGTGACCGTAGACTCCATCTTCATCGCCTCAATGGTGAAGAGCGGCGCATTAGCGCGTACTTCCTGCCCTTCCTCCACCAGTATCTTGGAAATATTGCCCTGCAGGGGGGCGCCCACGTGCTTGTCCGTTTCCGCTTTGCGGTGCACCACCACCTCCGTCTGGATTTTCCGGTCGCGTACCGGGATGGAGCGGGTTTGGCCATTGAGCTGGAAGAAAACGAGGCGTACGCCCTGAGCATCCGGCTCTGACATATTGATATATTTGATGAGCAGGCGCTTACCCTGATCGAGCTCCACCATGATTTCTTCATTTGGCTTTAAGCCAAAAAAGAAAGCCGGGCTGGGCAGGGCTCGGACAAGGCCAAACTCCTCATAGTGCTCCCGGTAGTCGCGGTATACTTTCGGATACAGCTTGTAGGAGAGGAAGTTGCGCATGTCGAGGTGGTCTCCGAATTCTGCCTGGAACTCCGGGAACTCTTTTTCAAAGTCCACCGGTTCGAGGTGTGCGTTGGGGCGGTCGGTATACGGCTGCTCGTCTTTGAGGACGATTTTTTGTATGTCCTTCGGGAAACCACCCGGCATTTGCCCGAGGTCTCCGCGCATGAGGGCCTTGACGCTGTCCGGGAATGCCAGCTGATGGCCGCGCTGCAGAATATCCTCCCTGGTCAGCTTGTTCGAGGTCATAAACATCGCCATGTCGCCAACTACTTTAGAGGAAGGCGTCACCTTGACGATATCGCCGAACAACTCATTGGCAATGCGGTAGTTTTTCTTGATTTCCTGAAACTG
>CAJXXJ010000440.1 GCA_913062745.1 uncultured Phaeodactylibacter sp. | reverse complement strand
CGTAGAAGTTCCGATGGCGGTCCGGTCAAAGTACGTCAGTCGCAGGCCCGTGAGGTGTTTGAACACTCGCACCCGCAGATCACGGATCACAGACTGCCCCAGCAGGTTGGTAGAAAAAATGAACCAGTAGCGGCACAAAGATTCCAAGATAAGAATGCCGCCCAGCAGCAGTGCCATTCGGGTCAGGCCTTCGATATCGCTGGCGAAAACATACTGGTCGACCATTTCCTTGATCAGGTAAGGCCGTGCGGTAGACAGGGGTGCCAGGAGTACGGCGAGCCCGGCGGCGAGTATAAAAATACGCCGGTACGGGCGGGTCAGCCTGAATACCCGCCCGAGCAATTTATAGTCTACCTTATTACTGTTCTGTTGTGCCATGCGTTTCCAAAATCAATGTTACGACACAAGAGGAACAAGCCTTGGTGCGATTAGTTGTCTGCCGGCTGCAGATCGTCCCTACAGCCTTCCTTCGTCCGCAAAACTGTAATAGCCCCGCTCGGATACGATGAGGTGGTCGAGCACAGCGATATCGAGGGTCTTCCCTGCTTTATCCAGTTTTTTGGTCAGGTCCAGGTCGGCCTGACTGGGCAGCAGGCTGCCGGACGGATGGTTGTGGCAGAGTACGACCGCACTTGCTTCGGCGTGCAGTGCTTTTCGGAAGACGAGCTTAGCGTCCACCACAGTACCGGATACGCCGCCGGAGCTTACCCTTAGCCGGCCGAGCACGCGGTTAGCGCGGTTGAGGGTCAGCATCCAGAATTCTTCATGCTGCAAATCCAGCAGAATGGGCGCGATCGCGTTGAAGGCATCACGGCTGCAGGTAATTTGCGGTTTGTCAGCGATGCGGGACAGCTGCCGGCGGCGCCCCAGCTCAAGGGCCGCGGAGATAACGACGGCTTTTGCCTCGCCAATGCCTTTAAAAGTCCGCAGCTCAGCTATGCTGCGCCGGCCAAGGTCATTGAGGTTGTGGTCGACGGAGGCCAGAATTTTTTGCGATAAGCTAACGGCGGAGTCTTCCGTGGTGCCGGAGCCCAGCAGTATGGCGAGCAGTTCGGCATCGCTCAGAGAAGATTTGCCTTTGGATAGCAGTTTTTCGCGGGGGCGGTCTTCTTCCGCCCAGCTTTTGATAGACAGGTTTTGGGGTGGATAAGTCATTTTCAGGAGGTGTTTCCGGGGTCAAAAAATGGGGTCATGACAAAGAGAAGGACCGCCAGGCGTAGAGTGTTTTGTATGCTGTAAAACTCAAAACCCAGCGATCCTATTTGGCGCAGTGAGCCGCCGCGGTGGAATGAAATTACGCGGCAGCTTCTGCTTTTTCGGTGTAGGCCTTCATGGCGTTGGCGACAGCCCCGGAAAAGGCCTCGAAATCTTCTTCGAAGACGAACATGCGGATGCGCTCGTATTCGCCTTCCTGATTTTTCTTGCTTGTGGTGATGCGAAGATAAGGCTTACCATTGCTTGCCTGTCGCAAATCGAAGAAATAAGTGTTCGATTCTGTTTTAACGGTTTCCGTGAATAAGTTCTGCTTTTCCATGATCTGGAGGTTTAATGGGTAAAAAATGAAGTCTCATTTAAGTAGTCGCAGAAAAGCAGAAATTCCACAAAAAAAATCGAAAAAAATTTCAAAGACCGTTTAAAAGCCAGTAATTGCAGGGGTTCAGGGCTAAAAAAAACTTACACATGCGCCACCGATTTGTCAAAAGCGAAAAGCTAAAGAGCCGAAAAGCCATAGGCCGGCTGTTTTCCGGCCGTTCGCCCTCTATCGGGCAGTTCCCCCTCCGGCTCATTTATCAACCGCTGGAAGAACCACTTAGCGATGCGCCTGTTCAGTTCACGGTGAGTGTGCCTAAGCGCAAATTTCCCAAAGCAACGGACCGCAACCGCCTGCGGCGCCAAACCCGGGAAGCGTGGCGCCTGCACAAGCACCGGCTGTACCAGGCATTGCCGGAGCATGCTCCGCAGTACGCCTTCATGGTACTGTACGTTGACAAGGAGGCACAGCCTTTTGAGGAAATCGAGCGGGCTATGCGGGGCCTTATCCGGCGCTTTCGCAAAAAGCACGGCTAACGGCCTGTTAGGCGTAAAGCTCTGAGTTGCCTGGCCGCATCCGGCACACAACCTTTAAGAGGCTGGTGCATCATTGATTGTAAAGAACATCCTGATTATGAACCCTTATCCGTTTCTATTGGCTCTCTGCCTGGCTGCAAGCACCGTTGTGCAGGCACAGAAAGTCCTTCAAGTTGAGCGAATCGGCAGCCCACAGACGCAAAAGATACACACAGGCGAAACCATCGAATACCGGCTCCGGGGGGAAGAGGAGTTTAGGCTCGGGTACATCGAGGGCTTTAACGTAGCCGACAGCCTTATTGTGCTGGGCGACCGCTACCTGCACATCAATGATATTGGGGCACTGCGCTTTCAGCGCCCGACAGCCCGGCAGGCTGGCAGAGCCCTCATGATCTTTGGCGCTTCATGGACTGCAATTGGTGCTACCGGAAGCGCACTGGACAACAACCCGGATACCGTTTACGATACTCAGGATGTCATTATCAGTGGTACGGCACTGGCCCTTGGATATGCTATCGACCGGATTTTCAGGAATCGGGTCAAGCGCATCGGCAGGAAATTCCGCCTCCGGCTGCTGGATCTCAACATCTACCCTGAGCCTTAATTGCTCGTTCGGAGTGTTAAAGCTAAAAACAATTCTTAAATTATCTTATTTTTTATATGATATTTGTAGCACTCTGACCCACAAGTAGCGCTACAAAAGAGTATTCATAAAACTTAAATCTAAGAACAACATGAAAAAACGGCTATCCCCCCTGTGCCTGTTTTTAGTGCTTGGCAGCGTGCTTTTTGCACAGCAGACGACTCCCAACGGATGGATCTATAACACCCTTAAAACCGGAAACGGACCTACCCTCAGCACCAACAACGGTGCTCTCACCCACAATGAGCTGGTGGATGCCGACGGGCGGAAACTGGTGTCCACCTATCAGATTGGCGTGCCGGACTATCAATTGATCAGTGAGCTTTCGCCGGCCTTCCAGCAGGCTTTTTCAGTCATGCAGGAAGGTGGCAAATACCGCTTCATCATCCCGGTGGAGGATTTCAGAGAGGCGATGCGCTCGGCCAGCAAAATCCCGCTTCCGGGCGACGAGGTGGTGTGGGTGATGGAACTAATCGAAGTACTCCCGCCCCTACCGGACGGTGCGAGGATGATCAAGGAAGAACTGAAGAACAGCGGCACGGCAGCAGCTTACGCGCGCTTCAACAGCTTACTGGAAAGCCAAACCGCTTACCTGGGCGAATGGGAAGTCAACCAAATTGGCTACCTGTTCCTCAACAGCGGCATGACCGAGGAAGCGATCAAAGTGCTGCAGTACAATACGAAGCAGCACCCACAGTCGGGCAATGCTTTCGACAGCCTTGCTGAGGCGCATTACAAAGCAGGCAATACAGAGCAGGCAGTGGAGTGCTACCGGCGTTCGCTGAGCCTCAATCCGGATAATGACAACGCCCGCGCGATGCTCTCCAAGCTGGAGTAATTTTCGCGCCTCGTTAAACCCCGGGGCTTCCGCCGGCGTCGAAGCTTGTGAAAACAAAATAAGCATCATGAAAAACGCAATAGCATTTGCCGGCCTGATCGCCCTGCTCTTTACCCTGAACAGCTTCACCCCGCAGTCAACAAATACGGCGATGGGCAATGCCTGGGTAAAACTGGGCAGCCGAAAGGTGAACTTCGGGCTCGACCGCGACGTCATCCGCGCAGGGGCCAAAGACGGCGGCTTTCGCAAACTCAAACTGCAAGTCACCGGTGGTGCCCTCAGTATGCACCGTATGGTGGTGGAGTACGGAAACGGGACCACCGACAATATACCGCTCAAACACAACTTCCGGCGTGGGCAGGGCACACGGGTGATCGACTTGCAGGCCGGCAAACGGGTCATCAAAAACATCACCTTTTGGTATGACTCTAAAAACCGCTCCCGCCGCCGCGCTACGCTGACGGTGTTCGGACGCCGGTAGGCCATACGGCATCTGCAACGGAAGCCCCGAATCTTGCCCGCGCAGGATTCGGGGCTTTATCTTTAATGAAACACCACATGCAGCACCAGCAAAGACCCCAATAGCCCCCCCCCTATCAGCCGGATACGGCGCGAGCCCGGGTGCAGCAACTCCCGGCAGGAGCGCCAGCCGCCCCGCCAGCTGCCCAG
>CAJXXJ010000439.1 GCA_913062745.1 uncultured Phaeodactylibacter sp. | reverse complement strand
AAGTTTACCGGCTTCATCGTAGAGCGCAACCTGCCCGGCATCTCACTGGGAGCAGAGGAAGAAAAGCTCGGCATCAAAGGCTCTTCCACCCGTCAGGTCTTCTTCGAGAACGTGGAAGTCCCGAAGGAAAACGTACTCGGCGAGATTGGCAAAGGCCACCTGATTGCGTTCAACGCTCTTAATATCGGCCGCTTTAAGCTCTGTGCGCTCTGCGTAGGCGGTTCCAAGAAGAGTGCAGAGTCGGCTATTAAATACGCCAACGA
This sequence comes from uncultured Phaeodactylibacter sp., assembly GCA_913062745.1. Classification (GTDB taxonomy): domain Bacteria; phylum Bacteroidota; class Bacteroidia; order Chitinophagales; family Saprospiraceae; genus Phaeodactylibacter. Next base: position 3,954 of record CAJXXJ010000439.1, on the reverse strand, counting down.
GCGCGTACAATTCAAACAGCCTATCTCTAACTTTGGTGCCATCAAGCATAAGCTGGCGGAGCAGGCTATCCGCATTTTCGCGGTAGAGAGTGCGATGTACCGGGCTTCTCACCTGCTGCAGCAAACCAACGAAGCCCTCAAGGCAGAGGGCGTAAGCTACGGCGAAGCCAAGCGGCAGGCAGCCGAGGAGTATGCCATCGAGTGTGCCCTGCTCAAGGTGGCCGGCTCTGAAGTACTTGACTACGTAGTAGACGAGACGGTACAGATACACGGCGGTATGGGCTACTCTGAAGAAGGCACGGCTGCACGCGCCTACCGGGATGCCCGCATCAACCGCATCTACGAAGGCACCAACGAGATCAACCGGATGCTGTCCATCGATATGCTCTTCCGCCGCGCAATGAAGGGAGCGATTGACATCGTAGGGCCTGCCTGGAATGTGCAGAAAGAACTGGCTTCCATGCCTTCTTTCGAAAAACCGGATGGCCTGTACGCGGAGGAGAAAAAAGCGGTGAAAGACTTCAAGAAAGCGGTACTGATGGCTGCCGGCGCTGCTGCTAAACTGCAGATGGAGGGCCAGCTCAACCTGAAAGAGGAGCAGGAGATCATCATGAATGTCTCTGACATGCTGCTCGACACCTTCGTAGCGGAATCCCTGCTGCTGCGCGTAGAGAAGCTTTCGCAAATGAGCGACAAGCCACAGAGCCAGGACCTCTATGACCACATACTGAAGGTCTACTTTACGGACGCAACGGCCCGCATCCACAAGTCTGGTACAGATGCGCTGGTTTCCTTCGCAGAAGGCGACTTGCTGCGCACTATGCTGATGGGGCTGAAGCGCTTCACCAAGTACACGCCAACCAACGTGAAGGTGGCTCGCCGCGCTATTGCCGACCGCCTGATCGAAGCAAACGAGTACTGCTTTTAATTAAGCAACAATTGACAATGCTAGATATAGTACGCCTCGGGCAGGAAACGCCCGGGGCTTTTTTTATAGAATTTCACCGTTGCCGGGGAGCATCAGCTGGCTACATTGAGCCAGGCACACCTTTTTGAACCCTGCCGACGAGCGCCTGCCAGCACACCAAGATGCCACGAACCACGAGTAATGCCCCGTTTAAACCAGCTCCTCCTTCCCATCCGCATTCAGGCGGTAGTAAATACCCGCCACCACCCCAAAGATGAAGCCGCCGATATGCGCCCACCAGGCGGTACCACCTCCGCTTTGCTCCACTTTGAGGGAAGCCCAGCCGCTGCTCCACTGCATCCATATCCATATCCCTAAAAACAGGAAGGCAGGAACCCGAAAAATGAGGAAGAAAAACCAGAGCTTGATCCTGGATTTCGGAAACATCACCAGGTAGGCGCCCATGACGGCGGAGATCGCCCCGCTTGCGCCCACGGTGGGGATCATGCTGCCCGGATTGAAATAGATGTGGCCGGCATGCGCCATCAACCCGCCCACCAGATAAAAGAGCAAAAAGCGGAAATTGCCAATCGTGGCCTCAATATTATCAGCGAACACCCACAGGAACAACATATTCCCAAAAATATGAGCGAAGCCCCCGTGCAGGAACATACTCGTTATCAGCGTATACCAAGCCTCTCCGCTTGTGATTTCAGCCGGTACGCTGGCAAAGCTGCCCAGCAGCATATCACCGGACTGAAACTGTAATACGAACACCAGAATATTGAGGACAATAAAGCTATAGCTGAATAGCGGGAAGTACCCCCCTTTCACCTGATCATCGCCAACGGGAAAAATCATAATCGCTTAGTGTTTAGATGGCTTCGACCACAAGGGTAATGATGTAGTCTTCCATTTTAATCGACTGCCCGGCCTGCGGGTATGGATTCACCTCCTGCAAGGTATAGATATAACCATCTGCCATACCCTGTGCGGCGGCAGGCTCATTCGGCCGCAGTGCCAGGTCAATGGCCTGTCGGTCTTTGTCGCCCAGCATCAGCTGCACCACGACCTGACCCTCCCAGAGGCAGTTGGTATACTTCGGGCAGCGGGAGTCTTCTTTCACGGAAGTGAACTGTAAAGCGTTGCGCTCGGACTGCACCTGCTGGCCCAACTGAAGGCTGAACGGCTCACCGAGCTGTATGTTTTCTACGCTGCCACACTGCGCTGCGCCGAGCAGGAGTGTAAGAGCGGTAATCAAGAGTAAATTTTTCATGCTAATGGATGTTCTACTGGGATGCATAGGCTCTAAAGTACAGACATTCTTCCAGTATGCGCTGATAAAATTCCGTATTGCGGTAATTTTCCACCAGCAGCTCAAAGTTTTCGAAGGTCTGTGTGGCTTCCGGGCGCCAGCGGTTGACGTAGTATTCGTTGCGCTCACACTTGGCAGCCATGAAGGTCGCTTTTGCCCCTAATTCAAGGCTGTCCGTCGCAAGCCTTGCCCGCTCAAAGAAAAGCCTTGCGCGCGAGCAGTCAAAATATTCCCGATTACCGTAGGGATAAATCGGATGAGGGATCACATTGTCTCCATCGCGCAGGTAGGCCGTGCGCAGGCTCGCCCCGCTGCGGTAGAAATCCTGTGCATCCCAGGCATGGCCAAAGTAAGACATGTTGTAGAGGGCCAGCCCGATTTGGTAATTCAGCCAGGCCACGTTGCCGGTACCGGCTTTGGCGCGGTATTCCTTATCCAGTATTTCTTCAATCAGCTCTCCTTTGTTGTAGACCGGCACGTTGCTGGGCAGCGGGCAGTGCACACAGTCGTTGATGCGCTCCACAAAGGGGTTATACAATCCGTAATTGTCCCAGCTCACGCGGTCCATTTGTTTGAGCGCCACGAGAGCAGCCTCAAACTTGTACTCTGCCATCAGGTAAGAGGCCTTCATATTGAGCAGTTGCTGCAGAATGGTGCTGTCCCCTTCCGCAATCAGCTGTTCCTCCAGCTTGGAAGGCTCGGGCTGCCGGGCTACTTTCAGCAAGTTTTCCAGCAGCATCGGCTTGATATTGGGCTTGAGGTAGGAAAGTGAATACTGCATCAGGAAAGCCTTCCCCTCCTGCCCGGTCTGCTCGTACAAGCTAGTCAGCTTATCCCGCGTAAAGTCCCGGAAAGCCTCAAAGCCCTCGTAGGTATCATCTCCCAGCTGCAGGCGGTAAATTTCGTTCTCGATCTGTGCATTGATGTCCTGTAAGGAGTTTAGATAGAGCGCCAGCTCAAAGCCATCCAGCTGTTTCTCCAGCGGCTCTGGCAAGCGGTACCCGCGGGCTTTTTCGAAAGATTTTTGAGCGTAGTAAAAGTTGCCGGACAGCAGCGCGAGATACCCCTGGGCCATCAGCCAGAGCGGCACATCCTGTATGAGTCCCTCTTTAAGCACTTGCGTCACGAAAGACTCCAGCCCGATTACCTTCTCACCGGCATTTTCACGGGGGATACCGTAGTAGAACTTATTCTGCCGGCGCTGACTGTTAAAGGAGAGCCCGAGCAGGTCACGTTCCAGGCGGCGCAATTCCTGCACCAGCAGCAGGTCGAGGAAGGGGCTGTCCGGGTCATTTTGGTAAATGTTTTTCAGCTCCACCAGCAGGCGGCTGTCGGGGAAGTTAGCGCGTATGGCGTACAGCCCGGCTTTTTCTGCCGGCGTCTTGCAATAGCTCAGGCACTGCTGCCACTCTTCGTCGGTACGGATGTCAAAGCTTCGGTAAGCTGACTCCTGCTTGCTGGGGCAGGTCGCAAACAAACGGGAGAAAAGATAAGAGGCCTCTACCCGGTCGCCCAGCGCCATCATAGCACCGGCACGGTGCCCGGCTATCCAGTCCTCAATGATACTCGGGTCGTTATCAATTTTGGGGAGCAGTTCTTCGCACAGCTGCAGCACCTTTTCGTACTGCTTGCTATAGTGGGCAAGGCGGATAATCTGATAAGCATAGCGCAAGCGAATGTAATGCGACTTTACCCTGCGGAATTCGTCCAGCCCTTCCTCCAGCAGGTCGTT
>CAJXXJ010000438.1 GCA_913062745.1 uncultured Phaeodactylibacter sp. | reverse complement strand
TATCACTATCTTCACTACCGGTGAAACGGCAGCCCGGGCAGTGCTGTACGGCGGAAGCCACCCGGAGTTTGCGCCCAGGCTGCGTATAACATTTACCCGTTTTTAGCGTTAAGCTATGATACTTTTGCCAGTGGAGGCACATTGCCCCTTTGGCAGGGTTGAGGTAATAGCTCGCCATTTTCGTCTTCAGGTGTCCTGTTGAGATGTTCAATCTGACATCTGCTTTGGGCAGGGATAGTTTAAAATTTATATCTTTGTCTTTTCAAAGTCCTACCCAAAGACACAAGCATTCAGATAAAGGCCGCTGTTGCGCTGTCCGTCAGCAATGCTATGGTCTTGTTTCCAGCGCTAAGCAAAAAACACTATGAGCTTGTTCCTCCATATTTCTCATAACTAAAAACCCAACTACTTATGTGTGGCATCGTTGCTTACGTAGGTTCTCAACAAGCTTACCCTATACTGCTGAATGGACTCAAACGCCTGGAGTACCGAGGGTACGATAGTGCCGGCATCGCTATTATGAACGGCGGCCTGAAGACATTCAAAAAGAAAGGGAAGGTAGCGGAACTGGAAGCGTTTACCGAAAACATTGACGACCATAGTACAATTGGTATCGGGCATACCCGCTGGGCTACCCACGGCGCACCGGACGATATCAACGCCCACCCCCACAGCTCCGGCAACGGACGGCTGGTGATGGTGCACAATGGTATTATTGAAAATTATGACTCGCTGCGCCGCGCCCTTGAACGGGACGGGCATGTGTTCAAAAGCGAAACCGATACAGAGGTGCTCGTGCACCTGATCGAAGAGATACAGACACAGGATGAACTGCCGCTCGAAGAAGCCGTACGTATTGCCCTCTCCCGGGTGGTGGGTGCCTACGCTATTGTCCTGATGGACGCAGAAGACCCGGACATACTGGTGGCGGCCCGCAAGGCCAGCCCGCTGGTCATTGGGGTAGGAGAGAAAGAGTTCTTCCTTGCCTCTGATGCCACTCCTCTGGTAGAGCATACCGAAAAGGTCATCTACCTGAAAGACGAGGAAATCGCGGTAGTCAACCGCAATGGCGATATGCAGATCAAAACGCTGAACAATCAGCTGCAAACGCCATACATCCATAAGCTGGATATGAAGATCGAAGCCCTCGAGAAAGAAGGGTACGACTTCTTCATGCACAAAGAAATACATCAGCAGCCGGTGACGATTGCCGACTGCATGAGAGGCCGCCTCAGCCTGGAAGAGCACTACGTCCGCCTCGGTGGAGTAGAAGAATACGAACAGCGGCTCACCAAAGCCAACCGCTTCATCATAGCGGCCTGCGGTACTTCCTGGCACGCCGGCCTGATCGGTGAATACCTGTTTGAGGAGCTGGTGCGTATGCCGGTAGAGGTGGAATATGCCTCCGAGCTGCGCTACCGCAACCCAATCATTACCGAGGAAGATGTGGTCATCGCCCTGTCGCAATCCGGCGAGACCGCTGATACCCTCGCTGCCCTTGAGCTGGCGAAGGAGAAAGGAGCACTGATTTACGGAATTGTCAATGTGGTGGGTTCTTCTATTTCCCGCCTCACCGACGCGGGCTCCTACATCCACGCCGGGCCGGAAATCGGGGTGGCTTCCACCAAAGCCTTTACCGGGCAGGTTACACTGCTGACGATGATGGCCATATCGCTGGGCTATAAGCGGGGCACTATTTCCACCTCAATGTTCCAGCGCCTGGTGAGCGAAATGAGCAACATTCCTGCGAAAGTTAAGAAAGTTCTTCAGTTCGAAGACCAAATTAAGTATATTGCCGGGGAAATCAAGGACCGGCAGCACGCACTGTACCTTGGCCGCGGCTACAACTTCCCCGTTGCCCTCGAAGGGGCTCTGAAGCTCAAGGAAATTTCCTACATACATGCTGAAGGCTATCCGGCCGCTGAAATGAAGCACGGCCCGATTGCCCTGATCGACGAGGAAATGCCTGTAATCGTTATCGCTACCAACAAGAGCGCCTACGATAAGGTGGTCAGCAACATTCAGGAAGTAAAGGCCCGCAAAGGCATGGTGATTGCCGTAGTGACCGAAGGCGACAAGGTCATCAGCAAAATGGCAGACTACACGATCGAAATACCGGATACAGAGGAGGTACTTACTCCGCTGCTTTCCGTTATTCCGTTGCAGCTGTTGTCTTACCATATTGCAGTTATGCGCGGCTGTGATGTAGACCAGCCACGCAACCTTGCAAAGTCGGTCACTGTTGAATAACCGAATACTATAATTTTTAGCTATACCGAATGAGAGATCCTAACAATATAGGGATGGAGTACAACTCTAACCGAGAGCACCTCACCATCCCGGAGTACGGCCGCAACGTGCAGAAAATGATTCAGCATGCCAAGACCATCGAAAACCCTGGCATGCGGCAGGCTTTTGTAGAAAAAGTAATCGACCTGATGCAGCAAATGCACCCGCAGAGCCGCAGTATAGAAGATTACCGCGAGCGCTTGTGGAAACACGTTTTCCGCATCGCTGATTACGAGCTTGATGTGGAGTTCCCCTACGGCGAACGCCCCACGGAAGAAGAAGCCCGTAAGCGCCCGGACACCATCCCCTATCCAGTTATTGAAGCCAAATACCGCCACTACGGGCACAACGTACAGCAACTCATCAAGAAGGCGCTGGAAATGCCCGAAGGCCCCAAACGGGAAGGGTTTGTATCCACTATTGGCTCCTACATGAAGCTGGCGTACAAAACCTGGAATAAGGAGCACTACGTCAGCGATGAGATCATCAAAGGGGACCTCGAGCGGCTCTCGGGCGGTAAAGTGACGATGGATGAAGACGAAACCATCGATAACCTGACCAACAATAACAACAATAACCGCCGTCGCAGCAGTAGCGGCGGAGGCGGTAAACGTAGCGGTGGAAGCCGTTCTCGTGGCGGCCGCAGCGGTGGCCGGCGCAAGCGCTAATTCGCCCGCGTCCCTGCTCCGAAGAAAAAAAGGCGCATCAGCCAGTCGTTTCTGGCCGATGCGCCTTATATTTTCTTCCCCTTCCGTTTTCCTCGAAATTTGCCCTTACCGTTGTGCCAAAACGACACTATGTCCCTCGACGCTTTTGAAGTTATTGGTGGCGCACCGCTCAGTGGCGAAATCCGCCCGCAGGGTGCCAAAAATGAAGCGCTGCAGGTCCTCTGCGCGACTTTGCTTACCGATGAGGAAGTGACCATTTCCAACCTCCCGGATATACTCGATGTCAACCGGCTGCTCGACTTGCTGCGCGGCCTCGGCGTAGCTGTCGACAAGCAGGGGCCGAATACCTACCGCTTTCACGCCAAGTCCGTAGACCTGGACTTTTTCCAGTCGGATAATTTTCGTCAAAATGCCAGCCGCATACGGGGCTCTGTGATGCTGATCGCCCCCTTGCTTGCCCGCTATGGCAAAGCTTTTCTGCCCAAACCCGGCGGGGACAAAATCGGCCGGCGCCGCCTCGATACGCACTTCATCGGGCTGCAGACGCTGGGCGCAAAATTCCACTACGAAGCGGATAAACGGCAATACTCTATCGAAGCCCCACAGCTTAAAGGGACCTACCTGCTGATGGATGAAATATCCGTAACTGGTACGGCCAATGTAGTAATGGCGGCTGTGCTTGCCGAGGGCACCACGCAAATTTATAATGCAGCCTGCGAGCCCTACGTACAGCAGCTTTGCAAAATGCTGGTGTCTATGGGCGCTAAAATATCCGGTATAGGCTCTAATCTGCTGACCATAGAGGGCGTCCGCAAACTGCACGGTGCAGAACACCGAATCCTGCCCGATATGATTGAGATCGGCTCCTTCATAGGCCTGGCTGCAATGACGCAATCTGAAATCAGAATCAAGGATGCCCGCATTGATCAGCTCGGCATCATACCCCGCACCTTCGAGCGCATGGGGGTAAACCTGCAGTTTGAGGGGGACGACATCATCATTCCACAGCAGGAAGACTACGAGATCCAAACCTTTATCGATGGCTCTATTATGACCATTTACGACGCTCCCTGGCCCGGGTTTACGCCGGACCTGATGAGCATCATGCTGGTGATCGCCACGCAGGCCAGGGGCAGTGTGCTCATTCACCAAAAAATGTTCGAAAGCCGCTTGTTCTTTGTGGATAAGCTCATCGATATGGGCGCACAGATTATTCTTTGCGACCCGCACCGGGCTACCGTCATCGGGCTGGGCCGCCAGCACAAGC
>CAJXXJ010000437.1 GCA_913062745.1 uncultured Phaeodactylibacter sp. | reverse complement strand
CGGCTTCGGCGGGGTTTCTCTGGCGCACTGGGGAGCGGACGTGATTGTGCCCTGGATTTCACAGTTTAAGGAAGCGCTCGCCGCTGCCCGCTTAAATTCCCTGATGTCTGGTTTCTTCTGGCTGATTGTTATTGCCACCACGCTGGGCTTGTCGCTTTCCTTTACTAACCTCCGCAAACTGGAAGGCGTAGGCGCGTCCCGTTTTGGCAGCGTATTCATTTATATACTCGTGGCTACTATCGGTATGAAGATGAATCTGGGCGAAGTATTGCAAAACCTGGGCTTATTCGCGGTGGGCATCACCTGGATGATCATCCACGTCACCGTGCTGCTGCTGACGGCCTTCCTGATCCGTGCCCCTTTCTTCTTTGTGGCGGTAGGCAGTCAGGCCAATATCGGGGGAGCAGCCTCCGCGCCAATTGTTGCTTCTGCATTCAGCCCTGCCCTTGCCCCGGTGGGCGTGCTGATGGCGGTGCTGGGTTACGCGCTGGGCACCTACGGAGCGCTGGTTTGCGCCTTTCTGATGCAGGCCGTGGCGACCTGACCTATTGGACCAGCTCGTTTTCTGCCCAATTCAGGGTTTTGATCACGTCAGGGCAGCGCTCTTTCATCGCTGCCTTGACGGCCACTTCGCGCTGCCCGGTGAGCGGGCCGTATTTTTCTTCTACCCGGTCGGCACACTCATCCACCTCATCACTCACCGCCTCGAGATGGTCCGACAAGGCTTCGAGCCGTTCCGTGTCCTCTGCTTCCAGTGCACGCTGCAAATCGAGATAGGCTTCCGCCAAAGGCTTCATACAGCGGCATACCGCTTCCGCTAAAGGCTCTTCCTTTTCCTGCGGCGCGCGGTCTGCACAAGACAGGAGCAGGCATCCAAACATTAAGCTCCATACAACAGGCTTGGTCATTTCCTTGAGTTTGTCATTTTTTCGGGAGCTGCCACTTGCTCCGCTTACTAATCCATTTCGCTCGTGCGATATTAAGCACCGGCCGGCAATTTCGGGTAGCCTACAGCACACCTCTTATCTGCCCGGCCCGTTCTTCTTAACAATTTTGTCACCGGCTTGCTCATATTTATAATGACTTCCTTGCACAGTCTCCGTTGCATCAGCACTACCGCCTCCCGCCCATTGCCATATTCATAATAACCGGCAACATACTAAGCTGTTATTTTAAAAAAATAACTAAAAACACACTTTTTATAAGATTTACGTATTTTTTAAGCTTTTTATTTATAAAATTTGCATAAAAATACGCCCTGCCTTACCTTTGTAATAACGACGGAAGAAATAAAAAGGCAAAAGAGCCCGCTACTTCCGAATTCCAACTTCCGACTTTGAAAATTGTGAGATGATGAAACTGGCAGCCATGCCCTCCCGTCTCGGGGGTGGGGGTAAGAAGCAGTCTGGAAACTTCTCGCGATGCCCAAAACCGCTCTTTTGAGCCTACTTTTCGTTTCGTACTCGCCTGATAGCGCCACTATCAGGCTCCGTGCGAGCCTCAATTAGCCTCAAAATATCTGGCTTTTGGCTATCGCAGCAGCTTCCATACCGCTTCCAGGGAAAACGCTCCGGCGCAAACCTCCCCGTGCAGTTTCGAATCCTGCTCTCACAGCCATTGGAATGCGGAAATGAAAAGGCAAAAGAGCCCGCTACTTCCGAATTCCAACTTCCGAATTTGAAATACTGTGAGATGATGAAACTGGCAGCCATGCCCTCCCGTCTCGGGGGTGGGGGTACAGGGAAAACGCTCCGGCGTATAACCTCCCCGTGCAGGTTCGAATCCTGCTCTCACAGCTATAGGAATGCGGAAATGAAAAGGCAAAAGAGCCCGGCTACTTCCGAATTCCAAAAAATTGTTCTAAAGAGACCAAATTCGTTAATGCTTCAAAGCTGATTCTCCGGAATCGGCTTTTTTTATGCCCGCGCCCTTAGCACACAGGAAAATAGATTCCGCCTAATGTCATTCAACGATTTATGCTCAAGCTCCTTCAAATTGCTATTTTTGCCTGCATAGGATGAGCACCCCGAAAAATGGGGGGCTACAATTGCTCAAATACTAAAGGAGATAAGGAGATGAGAAACATTTTATTGGCGGCCATTGCATTGCTGGCCTTTGCGTGCGGCCCTGCTTCTTCACAGGATAACAGCGGTTCGGAACCAACTGCGCCGGCAGAAATACCGCGCGAGCCGGCGGAGCCCACTGATATAGTCCTTAAGCTGCACGGTGCGCAAGCCGGAGAAGTAGCCTATCTGATCGGGCACTATGCGGATCAGCGGTTTCGGGCAGATTCTGCCACGGTAGGCAACGACGGCAACATCCGCTTTCAGCGCGAGGAGCCCTACGAGCCAGGCTTTTACTACATTTTCATCCCCAATCAGGCGGTGGTACAACTGCTGATGGACCGGGATCAGGCGATGACGCTCTCCGCCTCCAATGATGATGTGGTAGGCTCTATGCAGGTAGACGGCAGTAAAAATATGGAATTGCTCTACCGCAACCTGCGCTTCGAGCGGGATCAGCGCCCGGCCTTTGACGAAGTCAATCAAAAAATCAAGCAGGCAACCCCCGGCAGCGCGCGCTACGCAGAGCTGAAGCGGGAGCGGGAGAAACTCTTTGATGAGCGCAAAGCACACTTAAAAGAGCTGTTTGAGAATAACCCGGATGCCTTCTATACCGCCTTTAAAAAAGCGGGCCAGAACCCTGACTTTGAAGAGCCCCGCAAAGCGGACGGCACCCTCGATACAGCGCTGCAGGTGTACCGCTTCCGCAGCGACTTTTGGGATGGCGTCAATTTTGACGATGAGCGCCTGCTGCACACACCGGTCATTTTCAACAAGCTGAAGCGCTACATGACGGAGCTGACTGTGCAGAACCAGGATTCTATCATCGCCTCCACAGACGCGCTGCTGCAAAAAGTAGTGGACCGCGAAAGCCGGCAGGATTACTTCAAGTTTTTTGCCAACTGGATTACGCTGCAGTACGAGCCGACTAAGACTACACTGATGGACCCCGAGAAGGTCTTCGTGCACATGGTGGAAAACTACTTTACTCGCGAGCGCGCCTTCTGGTCGGACACTACGGAAGTCTACGGGCTGCAGCTGCGCGCCTCCGAAATGGCTAACAGCCTGGTCGGCAACGACGCCCCCAATGTCATTGCGCCCGGGCCGGATGGCAGCTCGAAGGAACTGATGGCCCTCGACGCCCCCTACATCGTCGTTTACCTTTACAACCCCACCTGCGAGCACTGCATGGAGCAGTCGCCCAAGCTCGTTCGCTTCTACGAACGCTGGAAGAATCAGGGCGTAGACGTTTACGGCATCGCTATTGACACCGAGCGCGACGAGTGGCTGAACTACATCAGCAAGACCGGCATGGACCAATGGACCAACGTATTTGACCCCACCAACCGCTCCATCTACAAGACCTACTATGTGGACATCACGCCCGAGGTGTATGTTGTCGGGCCGGACCGCAAGATTATCGCGAAAAACCTCAATGTTAATCAACTGGAAACGGTGATTCGCCGGGATATGGCGAAGCGGTAATTGATCAAGAACTGAGGCCCGGGGGAGGGATCTTCCGGGCCCTGCAAAATTTCAAGTATGACTAAACGACTGTATCTAAGCACGCTGGCTGTGGCTTTGCTGGCTAGCCTTTCGCTTACGCTAAATGCCCAAACCTTTCCGGAAAAGCTGTACGAGGCCGTGGAATGGCGCAACATCGGCCCTCACCGGGGCGGCCGCAGCTGTGCCGTCACAGGCGTACCCGGGCAGCCCAACCTCTATTACTTCGGCTCCACCGGCGGTGGGGTGTGGCGCACTAAAGACGGCGGACAAAGCTGGGAAAATATTTCCGACGGCTACTTTGGCGGTTCCGTTGGCGCTGTCGCGGTTTCCACCTACGACCCCAACGTTATCTACGTAGGTGGCGGAGAAAAAACCGTGCGCGGTAACGTCTCCTACGGCTACGGCATCTGGAAAAGCCTCGACGGCGGCAAGACCTGGGAACAAAAAGGACTGGAAAAGTCTCGCCACATTGGCCGTATCCGCATCCATCCGCGCAATCCGGATATCGCCTACGCAGCGGTAATGGGCGACCTGTACAAGGGCACCCAAGATCGCGGCGTCTACCGTACCAAAGACGGCGGGGAGAGCTGGGAGCGCATCCTGTTTACCAATGAAGATGCCGGCGCTGTAGACCTGCTGCTCGACCCCACCAACCCCC
>CAJXXJ010000436.1 GCA_913062745.1 uncultured Phaeodactylibacter sp. | reverse complement strand
ACCATTGCCGCCGTAGGTGATGAGTTCATGCGGATGCTTGGCCACCTTGGGGTCGAGGTTGTTCTGGATCATGAGCATGATGGCCGCCGCCTGTTTGGACTGATGCGGGTACTCGTCGATCGGGCGGGCGTACATTTCGTAATCCGGGCGCAGGCGGTACATGTAGATACGGCCGTAACGCTCCAGCTCTTCGGCAAATTCGGGAGCGAGCACTGCATGCTGATCCTTCGGGAAATAGCGCAGCGCATTGTGCAGGGCCAGTGCCTTTTCCTTGTCGGAAAGCAATTCGTCAATAACCCGTTTCGGGGCATGGCTTACGTTAGGGTCGTACGGTTTGGAAGGGGGGATTTGGGCAGGGATGCCCTCTAAAATGGCTTGCTGAAATTCGGTCATATTTGGCGTTTGAAATTTGCCGTAAAGGTCGCAAAAATGCCGGATATGGGGAAGAGGAGCCCGTTTTAACATTTCAAAAGGGAGAAATGCCTGCTTTAACACATTGATAACGCCGCCCGGGCAAACCACATTAAAAAAGTATTGCTAAATTATGGAATCGCTTCGAGTCAGGACTGTAATTTTGGTTTGGAGCATAATCAAACCACACCATTAACCTAAAAATGCGCTATTATGAAAAATGCTCTGCAATTTTTTTGTGCCCTCTCCCTGTTCCTTTTTGTCAGTACGTTACTCCCTGCTCAAAATGGCTTCGACATCAATGTCCGCCTGACCGACAGAGAGCGCTTTACCCGTCCTGACGGAGGGGGCATACGGCTCGAGGCCAATACGGATTTGGTACTCAAATCCTACCGGTTGGTATACGGCAACAATACCATTTATTTTATCTTCGAAAAGGATGGCGAGCAACTTCGGGCTACCGGAGACATTTTTGACAAGCTGGAATACGATGCGAAATCCATGACGCTGGAAGAACTTTGGATCGTTAATCTCCTGGCCAGCTCCGGCATGGACGAAATCGCGAGGCACGGGTGGGACCACCCCCTGCGCGGCGAGCTTGAAGAAGAGTACCGCGATTTGGAAAACCAGCTGGAGTTTTACGAAGACCCATTGCTGCAGGATTATCTCAACCAATTGCTGATGCGCATCCACCCGGGCGAATTGCCGGAGAACTTTCCGGTCAGCCTGCGCGTGCGGCCGTTCATCGCTTCTGAGCCTTATGCCTTCAGCTGCTCTGACGGCAATATCTACATCTCCACGGGTATGATCGCTACGCTGGGCAACGAAGCAGAGCTCATGGCGATCATTGCCCAAGAGCTGGCGCACATTGCTTTCGACCACTCTGTGACGAATTACCGGCAGCGGGAGCGCGCTATTGCCCGGGCTAATTTCTGGGCGGATGTAGTGGTGCTTGCTGGCGCGGTAACGGAAACGGCTATGGCAAACCGCGAGATTAACCGGGGGACTTTTGACCTGCTCGACCTTGAGTTTTTTGGTGCCTTCACCGAATCAGTGGCATTCCTGTCTCATTCTGTCGCCAGCGCCATTATCAGCCGGCTGGGCATGGATTATTCGCGGGAGCAGCAAATTGAGGCGGATGTCATGGCGCTCAAAATCCTGGAGTGGCATGGCGAAGACCCCCTGGCCCTGGCAAGTGCCTTTTACCGGCTAAACGAATACTACAAGGCCACACGCGACTATAGGCTTTTCCCGGAAGAACGGACCTATCCCCACCTGTTGCCCCGGATTCGGGAGGCAGGAGGCACTTCCGGCAACATGCCGCCCGTAGCGCCCGACCCGCAGTACCTGAAGCGGGTAGGCGTACTGGCTAACCTGAGCGGATGGCAGGAGTTTGCCGAAGGGGAGTACGAGCTGGCTCAGCGGCAGGTCGACCGCCTGGTTGATGCCGGGGTCGCGGCCATTGATGACCAATTGCTGCGCTCTGCACTGGTTCGCGCCACTTCTCTCGAGCCCGGCCTTATGCGTCAGGCGCTTACCTGGCTGGATGGCGCAGCAGAAACTGCCAATATGCTGCCGCCAGAGCTCCACATGGAACGTGCAGTGCTCCACTATCGCCTGGGCGAGATGGAGGGCGTACGCCGGGAGCTCGCTTTATACCGTAAGTTTCTGGTCGACATGGGGCCCAATGCGCCTCAGGACCGGCTCCGCTGGGTGGAAAAAACCCTGGAGCGGCTGTAGGGCTGCAGTAAACTACTGGACATTTCTGCGGCGGGATTGGTTTTCCCTGCCTCCGCAAAATCAATCTCTTTCATAAACCCTTTTGTCTGGTAGTCTGGGGCTACAGGGTAAATGCAAAGCGGCCGTGATGTAGCGGCCATACCTCCCGCTAAGCTCGTTGGGGAGCTATTTCAAGCGCCCGCTTTGCATTTAAGCCCTTTCTGTTTTCCCGCCTGCCGTCAGTGTCTTATCTTTAGGACAACCACACCTGAATTCAGATGATGAGATTACTACGGCTGCTTTCTTTCGCTACCATCCTCCTCCTGGCAATGCTGCCTTCCCGCCTGCTCGCCACGCACATCGTAGGCGGAGAAATGAACTACACCTGCCTGGGCAACGATGAGTACGAAATCACGCTGACGATCTTCCGCGACTGCTTCAACGGTAACCCGAATGCCTGGTTTGACAACCCGGCTTCCATAGGCGTCTTCAACGCTGATAATGAACTGGTGGACGAAATCCTGATCCCGCTCATGGGTAATGACACGCTCAACCCGGTGCTGACAAGCGAATGTCTGGTTGTGCCGCCGGATGTCTGCGTGCATACCACCACCTACCGGGCTATCGTAACCCTTCCACCTGTGGCCGGAGGGTATCAGCTGGCCTATCAGCGCTGCTGCCGCAATCAAACTATCGTCAACATCATCGACCCGCTCGATACCGGGGCTACCTACGGCGTCACTATTTCTGAATCTGCGCTGGAGCAATGCAACAGCAGCCCCAAGTTCAAAGACTGGCCGCCCATCTACATTTGTGTAAATGAGCCCATCGTCTTTGATCAATCAGCCATAGATGCGGATGGTGACTCCATCGTCTACCGCCTGTGCACGCCACTCACCGGGGCCAGCCCGGACTTCCCGCAGCCGCAACCGCCGAACAACCCGCCGTATCAGGAAATCAACTGGATCAACCCGCCGTACGGGCCGGACAATATGCTGAACGGCAGCCCGGGCGGAGCCGAGCTGCAGATCAACCCGGAGACGGGCCTGCTGACCGGGCTGCCCAATACGATCGGGCAATTTGTGGTCGGCATTTGCGCTGAGGAGTACCGAAACGGAGCCCTGATTTCCACTACGCGACGTGACTTTCAGTATAACGTAGGCCTTTGCGGCCAAATCAATGCAGCCTATTTTGCCCCGGAAATTCAGTGCGGCAACCTTACGGTAAACTTTGATAATCAAACGAATGGAGCGAATAACTTCTACTGGGAGTTCAATGATCCCGGCAACCCCGGCGCATCTTCCGTACTGTCTGACCCCGTTTACACCTTTTCTGACACGGGGCGCTACACCGTGATGCTGGTTGCGGCGCCGGACGAAATCTGCGCAGATACGTTCTTCCGGGAAATTTATCTGCAGCCGGAATCCCTGCTGCCTGATTTTGAAGCAGAGCTGCTGTCCTGTACCGACACGGTGGAAGTGCAGTTCACCGATCTTTCCACGGACACCCTGTTTGATATCGTAGATTGGGAGTGGGCGGTAGAGCCGGGCGGGCAAAGCTCCGGCCAGCAAAATCCGGCCTTCACTTTCACAGAGGCAGGCACCTACACCATCAGCTTGCTGATTGAAGGCAGCAATGGATGCACCAAATCCACCCAGCAAAGTATTCAGGTGGAACCCATCACCGAAGCACTGACTACAGACACCGTCATCGTCTGCCCGGGCAGCAGCGCTCCCCTCAATGCCTCCTTCAACCCTGCCTACAGCTACAGCTGGGAAGACAGCCCGGATATTACAGATACTACGGACCCCAACCCGGTGGTCGCTCCCGGCACCACTACCTCTTACGCGGTGACGATCACTTCGGCAGACGGAAATTGTGAAACGGCCGCAGCGGTCACCGCTTTCGTACCCCCGCTGCTCACGGCACAGGCCCCACCGGATACGGTGACCTGCGATGCCGTCGTCCCGCTGCAGGCGCTGAGCAATACGGGCACCACTTTCCTCTGGGCAGAGGACCCCGGTTTTGAAAACATCATCGGAAACAGCGCACTGGCAGAAGTGAGCCCCTTCGGCTTACAGACTTACTACCTGCTGGTACGGG
>CAJXXJ010000435.1 GCA_913062745.1 uncultured Phaeodactylibacter sp. | reverse complement strand
CCTGGTACGACAACGAAGGCTCCAGCGCTGTGGAAGCCATGCGCGAAGTGGCCGGTAAGTACACCTGCTTTTTGGTCACCCAAATCATCACCACGCTTGTACCCACCAAAGGGCAAAGCATCTACGCAAAAGGGCAGGATGTAAATACGCCCTGCGGAGTCGCTATGCAGGAAGCCCTCAACCCTATGCTGCAGCGCCTCGAAGAACGGGCTGCCGTGCAGGACTTCAGCCGCTCCCGGGGGCTGCTGCAGGAAAAAGTGGAAAAAGTGATCGCCGAGCTCGCCACCATGGAGGTGCGCGACAAAAAAGGGCTGAATAAAAACCTGCAGACCAAGTTTCTGGGCTTTTCCGTGTCAAGCTCCGATATTGAAGTCTCCGCCATCAGCATCCTCAAGGTAGGCTTCCGCCTGAATGAATACTTCGACGTCAGCCTCGATTCGCGCAACGGGCTCGTCACCATCACCCTGCCCGAGCCGGTCATCCTTTCGCACGAAGTATACCCCAAAATCGACAAGCTTGACATCGGGTGGATGCGGGAAGTGGAAAGCATCGACCTCAACAAAAACTTCAATGTGCTGCGCTCTGTTTTCCGGCAGGAAGCGCTGGAGAGCGACATCATGGACCGGTCTAAAGAACAAGCCACCGAGCTGATGAACACCATGTTCTCCCCCCTGATCAAGGGCATGAACAACCGCTACGAAATGCGGGTGCGCTTTAAAGACACCGGCAGTGAGCACCGGCCGGAGTACGAAGAAGGGCAGCGCGATTACGCCGGAGACGAAGCATTCAGAGACTAATGAGCAACGAACTGACCGCCAAGTACTGGGAAAGCCGCTATCAGGCGCAGGATACCCCCTGGGATATCGGCTACTCCTCCCCTCCCCTCCTCCACTACCTGCAGCAGCTGGAGGACCGGGACACCCGCATACTCATCCCCGGTGCCGGGCACGCCTACGAAGCCGTCTGGCTGCATCAGCAGGGTTTCCGGCGGGTGTACGTCTGCGACTGGGCCCCAAGTGCCTTTGAGTACCTTGATGCTAAAGCTCCTGATTTTCCACAGCTGCACAAATGGGCCAAAGACTTTTTTGCGCTTGACGCGAAAGTGGACCTCATCCTGGAACAGACCTTTTTCTGTGCACTGCCGCCCGAACGGCGGGAAGACTATGCTCAAAAAGCCGCTGATCTGCTCACAGAAGAGGGCAGGCTGGCCGGTTTGCTGTTTGCGCAGCCCTTTGAGCACGAAGGCCCGCCTTTTGGAGGCACCGAAGAGGAGTACCGCCGGCTTTTTGCCACCAATTTCGAGCTGCTGCAGATGCATACCGCCCCGGACAGTATCGCCCCACGTGCCGGACGGGAGCTGTTCTTCGAGCTGCGGCCAAAGTGATGCCCGGCGGGCGTCAGCCCAGTGTCACAATTATCTAAACTAAGTCTAAATAAATTTGTTGGACTTGGCAGTTGGATTTAACTTAGCGGAGCTCAGGAAATACGAACATGCAAAAGACGTCGATCACATTAGCGGACTCACAGTACCTCATCCGGGTAGGACTTAAGCATTTGCTTTCGCAAAACGGCGCGTTCGAAGTCGTTTCTGAAGCAGAGGATGAAGAAGAGCTGTTTGAGCAGTTGCAACAGCAGCAGCCACAGGTCGTCATTATTGACTATGACCAGCCTGAGTCTTTCTCCCGCGCCACCCTTGACCGCATCCGCAAGCAATGGCCGCAGGTCGGCTTACTGATTATTAGTGATGATGACGTGAAGGAGAGCATCTACGGCGTGCTTCAGCTCGGTGTCAACAGCTACCTGACCAAATCCTGCGACGAAGAAGAAATTATCGACGCCGTGAAAGCCACAGCCAAAAGCGAGAAGTTTTTCTGTACCCGCGTACTCGACTATCTGCTGGAAAAATCGTTTTCCAATGACGATTCAGGACAGGCTTCTGCCGCAACTCCCCCTGATGAAGTCAGCTGTCAGCCTACTCCGCTCAGCCCCAGAGAAATTGAGATCGTGCAGCTCATCGCCCGCGGCCTCATTGCTAAGGAAATTGCGAGCGAGCTCAACCTGAGCACCCACACCATTTATACTCACCGCAAAAATATCATGCGCAAGCTTGGCCTGAGCAGCGCGAGCGAACTCGTACTCTACGCCGTAAATATGGGCCTTGTCAAAAGTGATTCCACCCTTCCCGGATAGGGGGCTGCACACCAGAAAACAGCCCCTTCGAGCAATCATCTGACATAAATATGCGTTTCACAGATGTGAAACAAATTGGGTTTTACTGCGTAAACCTTGCAGAAAACCCTGTTTTCCCGTACCTTACAGGAGAATTTTAGCCTTTTGGAGCCTGTTAGGAGGTTGGTGTTGAGTGGGCTTTGCCTTTGCCAATCCAACCGATTGATCAAACTCCCAAACACGCTTCTGCCGTCCCGAAACAAAAAATGGGGCCGCAGGCCATTAAATCAAAGCCACATGAGAAAAATCTATTTGACCGTTCTCGCACTGTTGGGTTTCCTGATTTCCCTCCCAGCTGCCAGCCTTCACATCCTCTACGATGAAAGCTGTATGGACCGCCTCGAGTATGCCTATGAGAACGACAACAAAGCCGACCCGTACATCGTCTATCAGGTCAATACCAGCCCGGGCGAAAAAATAATTCTGGAAGTAGGCGCAGAAAGCAGCACGACCCAGGATTTTATGCCTCCGCAGGTCATCCGCTGCAACAACGCCGTCTTTGACAGAAAACTAGTGAACGCGATCAACAGCAAGATCGACCGGGTCTACATGGTGGTCAAAAAAGGCAACAACCGTTATGTGATTTCACCGATCAACTTCGCAGCGCAATACATCTACGCTGATGATATGGTGCTCTACGATTCGCCGAAATACCGTTTCCAGTTCGATATCCGCAATGGGATCATTAACGAAAACATCGCCTACAACAACCCGAATGCGGAAGTCGCCTTTGAAGGCAAACTGGAGAATGAGTGCTCCGGCGCGTTTCTGTTCCGGCAGTATTCGGAATACAATGGCAACCCGCACACCAATATCATCCTGGTGCCGGAGCTGGGCATTGTCGAAGAACGCAGCGGCATCAACCGCGAAGATGCTTTGAAGAATACCCTGCGGCTGCAGGAAGTCAACGGCACCCGCCTGCAGCGCTACCTGCGCCGCCTGTGCTCGGAAAACGGGCAACGGTTCCGGGATGCTGTATCCGGAAGCGACTTTGTCAATAACCAGGCGCAAAGCGATGATGAATTCTATACCGTAGGCGACGAACCGATGCAGCCGCCCTACCCCCCTGCAGGGCCGGGCAGCTATAACACCACTGGCCCCCGTATGCCTGCCGATGACATACAAACAGCGAAAGGCCCGGCTACCGTCAGCAGCCCGGAAATGCATATCGTGGAAAAAGGGCAGACCCTCTACAGTATTGCCAAAAAACACAACACCACCGTGGCTACGCTGAAAAGCGCCAACGGGCTGGGCAGCAATACCATCTACCCGGGACAGCGCCTGCAGTTGCCGGGTGCAGCACCCGCCGTGCAGGAGTATGGAGCTAGCGGCGGCCGCATAGCGAGCTCATCTGCTGTACAGATGAACGGTCCTTCCCCCAGTATACACACCGTGCAGGCCGGCGAAAACCTGAACGCCATCGCTGCCCGCTACGGCACGACTACCACTGAGTTAAAAGCGATCAATCAGAAGACCTCCAGCACGATCTACCCGGGAGAAAAATTGCAGCTGCCTGCTCCGGATGCATGGACTGCGAAAAGTGCGTACCCCCCACAGGAAATGGCGCCCAACGCATACGCTGCCGATCAGCAAGCCCGGGCAGCAGGCATGGCACCGCAACCGCTGCACATCGTCCGCCCGGGAGAAACCATTGCTTCTATCGCCATGAAATACGGCTATACAGAAGACCGTTTCCGGCAGTTCAACGGCCTGTCGCCCAATGCAGTAGCCATCGTAGGCAGTCAGCTCAAAGCCAGCCATTGCGACTGCCCGGAAGATGGCCGGCCAGCCCCCGTACCAACGGATAACTACTATCCCGATTACCCGGGCTATTCAGACGGCCCCGAGCGGGAAATGCCGCAAGGGTACGACAACCCGAATGCGATGCAGGCAAAAGGCGGAGAAACCATGCGGGAAGAACGGTTCAACCCGAACAGCATTAATACGCCCCTGTTTACGGACCGGCAGCCCGAGCCGCCGGTACAGCCCCGTCAGCCGGAAGACGA
>CAJXXJ010000434.1 GCA_913062745.1 uncultured Phaeodactylibacter sp. | reverse complement strand
TGCGCCTGTCGGCTTTTACCCAACTCGGCCCCTACCTTTCTCCCAGGGATTCCACCCGCTACGAGCGCGGCGAACCGGTGACTACCTACTGGGGACTGGAACCCCGGCTGAGCGCCAGACTGCGCTTATCACCGGATGCTTCGCTGAAAGCCGGATTCACGCGCACCTATCAGTACCTGCATCTTGTCAGCAACTCGACAAGCACCCTTCCGGCAGATGTCTGGGTGAGCAGCTCAGAGCTCATCCGCCCGCAGATTGGGCTGCAGTACGCGCTGGGCTATTTCCGCAATTTTCAGCAAAATACCTACGAGGCCTCCATTGAAGCTTACTATCGCGATTTAAAGAACCAAATCGATTACCGGGAAAACTACGTAGACAACGTAGCGAATGACCTGGAGGAGGAATTCGTCTTCGGCGATGGCCGAGCGTACGGGCTGGAGCTGTTTTTGCGTAAGCAGAAAGGCCGCTTCACCGGCTGGGTAGGCTACACGCTGTCGCGCACCGAGCGTATCTTCCCGGAGATTAACAACGGCGAGCCGTTCCCGGCTATATTCGACCGCCGGCACGATCTGTCAGTGGTAGGAAATTATGAGCTGAACAAAAAGTGGGAATTCGGGGGCGCATTTGTATTCGGCACGGGCAACGCCTTTACGCCGGTGCGCAGCGTATATTTTATCGACCAGTTTCCGGTGCAACAGTACGGTGCGCGCAACAGCGAGCGGCTGCCGGATTATCACCGCATCGACCTGTCGGCCACCTACACGCCACGCCCGGAGGCCACAGGGCGCTTCAGTTCCAGCTGGAATTTTTCTATTTATAATGTCTACAGCCGGCAGAACCCGTTTTTTATCTACTACGCTTTTGATTCCGACCCCAATGCCGGGACGGCAGAAGCGGCGGCTTATCAGGTCTCTTTATTCCCGATTATCCCTTCCGTAACCTGGAATTTTAAATGGCGGTAGGAAAAGCCTTGCCCCGCCCGGGACGCTGTTGTGTAACCACGCTGCCAGGAGCAAAAAAAAGCCCGGCAAAGCAAAAAGCTCTGTCGGGCGATCAGCGGAGGAGGAGGGATTCGAACCCCCGATGGTGTGACCCATGCCGGTTTTCAAGACCGGTGCATTCAACCGCTCTGCCACTCCTCCGGTTGTTTTTTCTTAAGCGATTGCAAAGGTAAATCCTTTTTCGAAAAATGCAAACGGCAGTGCGGGAAAATTAGTTCCCCGTCCATTTTGGGCAAAGAATAGGGCTGCCGTCCTGTTCGGAGCGGCAGCCCTACACATATTGGTCTTTCAAATAGGCTGTGGAGCGCCTTCCCTGTCGGCCAGACTGCTCCATTTTAGTCTAGTGGTGCTTTTTCAGCGCCTCCTTGGTGCCACGGACGCCGCTGCCAATGCGCAGGGTAACGAAAGCACCCGAGGGGCTGAAGTCGGGATTGCCAGCTAATTCTGTACCGGCAATATTCTCAAACTCCGCGTCTCCGGCGAAGCGGTAACCGGCGCTCAGGCCTAACATCAGGCCGTACGCTTTGTCCTCTTTGGCGTGCAGCCAAAAGTCGGCATTGAGGGCAACCTGCCCTGCTCCGGAAAATGCACCAGCGCTTACGGTGTTGTCCTCATTGGAGGCAGGCTCGGCAAAAAGGTCTTCAAAGCTTGCCCCTTCATTGCGTTGGCTGAGCTGAATGCCCGTACCGAAGAAACCGCCACCTATACTCGGATAAAGGAGGAATTGCTTCGTGTCCACTATGTTATAACCTATCGAAAACATACCGTAGCCGGCACCGAAGCGCAGGGTGTAGTTGTCGTTCTGCACATCATCCTGCCCGACAAAGCCACCTTCGCCCATGACGACCCAGTCGCCCAGGTAGAACTGCCCGGCACCGCCGATGGACACATTGGTGTTGGACAAATCTTCGTAGCCAAATTGGTTGATGATGTTATTGATCGGCTCTACATCCATTGTTTGGATGCCGGCATTGAAGGAGCCACCGCCGCCGTAGCGCTTGGTGTCCTGAGCATGTACGCTGCCAATAGTGAATAGTACAGCAAGAGTTGCTAAAATAAAACGATTCATGTCGAATGATTTAGGAGTGTAAAAAAATTAGGATTTATGGGCTGCCTGTCTGTAGCGAAACCACTGCGGTTTCCACATACAAAGCCCGGTAAGGGGAAGGATGGGAATGACTGCCACTTGCATAAGTAGCTGAAACCAGAGCAGCTCCGATAAG
This sequence comes from uncultured Phaeodactylibacter sp., assembly GCA_913062745.1. Classification (GTDB taxonomy): domain Bacteria; phylum Bacteroidota; class Bacteroidia; order Chitinophagales; family Saprospiraceae; genus Phaeodactylibacter. The sequence goes on along the minus strand of CAJXXJ010000434.1, from coordinate 2,024 downwards.
GGAGAATAGATGTAGGTACCAATCAGCAGGGCGCCGATCAGGTGGGCCCATCTAAGTATATTCCGCGTTTTCATGGCGTCTGTAGTTTTGATTCAGGAGCAAAATTATGCCCATACGCCCTGCGCTTCATTCACATAGGTGAATAAAGCGTTTTTGTCTTGGATTGCGGGGTTGGATTGTGGCAACGGCTTATCCCTGCTTGGTGTTCGAAGGCTTACTGCGTATCCGGCTCAGGCTCTGTGGGCTCACTCCTAAGTAAGAGGCAATATGGTACTGTGGTATTTGCTGAAAGAGCTCTGGGGCTTGTTGCAGTAATTTGCGATATCGTTCTTCCAGCGGCTCGGTTTGAAACTGCTTCAAACGATCGGTCGCACTCAGATAGGCGCGTTCTGCCATAATACGGCCCAAGTGCTCATAGCGAGGGTTAGACTTGTAAAGGTACTGAATAGTGGATTTGGAAAATTCGCGGTACTGTACCTCCGTAAGCGACTCGAAAAACAGGGGGCTTTCTTGTTCGGTGAGAAAACTTTGGTAGTCGCTGGCGAAGTTCCGGGCTGGAAAAAAGAAAAAGGTAAAATCTTTGCCTTCTACGATACGGTAAGCTCGGACCATACCCTTTTCTATATACCATAATTTCAAGAAGGGCTGGCCGGCCATGAATAACTGAGTTTTAGCAGGAACAAGCTTGAGTGTGCTGCGCTCTATGACCGTGTCGATTTCTTTTTCGTCAAAGTATTCGAGACGCTTTAGGAAGTTTTTCATGAGCATCAATTTACAAAAGGCACAGATATCCCCAGCCACGGCAGGCCTACAATATCCGCATCGACCAGGGGAAAGAGCAGGCCATAGTCGAGCGTGATGTTTGGCCAAACTGTACGTGCGCCGAAGGAGAGAAAACTATAAGGGAATGAGTCGCCCAGCTCCGGGATAAACAGATTGTCGGTGATCAGGTACCCCTTTTCGCCAATGCGCACCATTCCGCTCAGGCTAAATACGGGAGCCTCCATCCAGATGCCGCCGGCCAGTCCGTAGCCGGTATTGATAGAGAAGTGGGTGTCGCGGCTGCCCATAGTCATACCCCCGTAGAACAGGCTGAACCCTCCCCCGTCTTCTCCCAGGATGGTGCCGGCCACTGCACCAATTCCCAACTGAAACTTGTCTTCCTGCACCGGAACCGTCAGCTTGGGCGCTATCCATACCGGCGAAGGGCCATTGAACAAAAAGATGGGTATTGTCCCGAGGCCCAGCGACAGATTATCCGTAAGGCCAAACCGGGCCTGGTTGTAGAGGATGCCGACATTTTGGTAGTAGCCTTCTCCGGCTTCCAGATTGTAAGTGCTGGGCGAAAAAAAGTAATGGCCGGCCTGCCGGTTGACGGGCCATAGCCGGCCTCCGATGATCTGGCCACCTCTTTTATAGGGGGTCATGTTTTTGATGTTGGATTTCGGCAGGGAAAGCTGGCCAATTATTGAAGTTTCCAGCACCAGGTATTGATCATCCTGCCGCAGTATCTTCCCCACATAGCGGTTGTCATCGATGGTTATGACCTCCCAGAGCCGGCTGCTGTCTGCTTCAGGAGCGGTATCCGTTGCAGCGTAGTAATCCTCATTTTTCGATTTGTCTTCGTACAGGATGGCTTTGAACTGCGCAACCCTTGATTCCAGCAGGTGCTCGCGCTCGCCGTAGCGGTAGAAGCGCACTTTATCCACTCCCTGCCTCCTGATTTCTACGAGCAGGGTGTCCTGAGTGAGCGTGACGAGCGTATCCTGAGCGGTAACGGCAGTGGCGGAGAGCATGCCCAGCAGCAGGGCTATAACAAGTTTAAAGCTTTGCATGTGCAGCGAGTGTTTGAAACGGCCTAATGGTTTTTCATTCATACCTCCGACGAGGATCAACCCGCGAAAGGTTGGGGATTAAACTACTGGACATTTCTGAGGCGGGATTGATTTTTCCTGCCTCCGCGCGCCCCCTAGCCCCCTAAAGGCGGGAACGCAAGCCCGCAAAATCAATCCCTTTCATCCATT
>CAJXXJ010000433.1 GCA_913062745.1 uncultured Phaeodactylibacter sp. | reverse complement strand
AGGTGGGCGTGGGTGGGGAGTCTGCCAGGCCGAAATCCATTTGCTCCCAGGTATAGGTCAGGGTGTCACCATCAGCGTCGCTGCCGGTGGCGGTCAGCTCAAAGGGCGTAGAGCGCGGGATGGTGTGCTGTGGCCCGGCATCTACAGCCGGAGGGTGGTTGGTAGTGGGCAGTTTCTCCGGGCAGCTGTCGCCGTCGCCATCGATGATGAAGCCGTTCATTTCGACAATATTATAACCGTGGAAAATGTCCTGGCTGTTGCTGGCTACATTATCGGAACCGCAGATGCCGGCGTAGGCCATGATAGTGGTGCCGCTGCCGGGCTCCACAGCTGCTGCTCCTGATACAGGGCTGCCGCAGTGGTTGAAGGTATGCAGCCCGGCAAACTGATGCCCAAACTCATGGGCGACGTAATCAATATCAAAGGGGTCGCCGATGGGCTGGTTCAGACCGGTGAGCCCGCGGGCTTTACGGCTGTCATTGCACGGGGACCGCAGGTTGGCTACTCCTCCGCCGCCACGCCGGAACAGGTGCCCGACATCGTAGTTTGGAGAACCGATGATGCTGTCGATGACGATCTGGCTTTCCGTAAGGTTCTGCTCTTCGAAGGGGTCGGTATCTCCGTCGAGGAAAACGATCTGATCGTTGTTTTCAATCAACTGCATAGTGAGGGCAAAGTCCCTTTCGTAAACGCCGTTAACCCGGTGCATCGTCGTATTGACCGCCGCAAGAGCAAGGGGAATGGTACCGCCGTGGAACTGACTGTACTCTCCGGTACAGGTCACAGCAAGCCGGTAGCGGCGGAGTTCTACGGTAGCATCGCTGCGGCGGGAAGGGCGGCGCGGGCGTACCAAAGGTGGCATCGGGTTGCGGCCCTGTGCCTGCTCCTGGATATTCTCTTCTACTTCGCAGCTCCAGCTGCTGATTTTTTCCGGATTGGTGTAGTCTTTTTTATCGTAGACGATGTAGAATTCGTCATCGCCCCGGTACATCGGGTCTATGAAGTACGTGGCTTCCGGAGTGAAAACCATGGCGTGAAGCCCCCGTGGCGTCAGGTCGAGTTTGACTTTCCAGGCTCTGGCCGGGCCAGTGCCGTAGCCGGTGTAGCAGCGTATTTGAGGGAAGCGCGCCTGCAGCGCTGCAGCCATCACGGGCGTTTCAGCTATCCGGAAACGATACATGCCACCTCCGGGGAGCGGGAGTTCGATGCCGGGCATTGCTGCGGGGGCGGAGGAGAACCCCTCGGAAAGCGGGGCATTTTGCAGGATGGATTGCATCGCTTCCCGGTCGAGCCGGAAGGTGCGGTGTTTCTGCGGTACGATCAACCGCTCGCCACCGGGCAATGGCTGGCTGTCGGGGCTAAGCTCCTGCCAGGCAGACTGTGCGGATAACAGAAAGGGAGATAACAGGATAGTTGCAAAAAGTAAAGCGATCTTGTGCATATTGGAATGGGTGTTACAGGGGCCAAATAGGAGGGGGCTATCGACGGGTTACGGCTAAAATAAGCGCCTGAATTTATGAAAAAATCAGGTTATATATAGCAAATTATTCGCAGATGAAAATTATTTATGTTTCAGTGAGCGCAACAGACAACACCCGTTTACTGCCCCTGTACCCGGAGGCGCAGGGGCAGTTTTTTGACAATGTTTGGCAGAAAAAATAAGCCGGGAGGTACTAAATCCCTTCAGCTTTATTCCAGCATAATTTTTCCGGAGGCTTGGTGCCCGCTTTGTGACCGCAGCCGGTAGAGGTAAAGGCCGGCGGGCAATGCAGGCAACTGCACGCTAGCCGTTCCGTGCCCTGCCTGAAGCGGGCAGGAGAATGCTTCCCGCCCCTGCAGGTCGAATAGTTGCAGGGTAGCCGGGCCGTTAGCTTTTTCCCAGGCGATACTCAACTGGCCAGATGCCGGGTTGGGAAACACCTGTGCCGGGGATTCCTGAATAGGCAGATCCGCTGCAGAAGTCATTACCACGCCCGTAGTATCCTCGGTATACATCATAATCATCACCATCATTTCATCATCCGAAGTAGGGCCAAAGCCAACGGGTTCCGGGCCAAAGTTTTGCCAGCTTGCTTCGTGGCGCAGGCCCCGCCACGGCCTCATCTCTAACGGATAGAGCGGGTCAAAGTACCGCATCGGGATATGGTGGTAGTCAAAAAAGGGCGAAACACAGCCAGGCTCTCCGCGCGGGCAGGCGCCATCGTAAATCAGCGTCTCGCTTCCATCCTCGTTCCGTTGGTAAATTTTGTAGCCGGTGCCCCATTGATGGGTGTGCCCCATAAGCCCCCATACAAAGAGCTCTCCGAAGTTGTAGTTGATAACCTGCGAGTGGGTGACCGGGTTGCCGTCGTTCGGGATGAAGATATTGAAGTTGGAAATAAGCTGTGCTTTCATTTCCTGAGCTGCAGTACCGACGGGCTGGGTGTATACATTTAGGTACACTTCTGCCTGGTAAACCGCTGTGGCGGAGTAGTTAATGTAGTGGGAGTTCAAGTCGAGCACCAGCCCTTCCTCCCAGATGAATGCGGTGCCTTCCGGCAAAACCAGGTCCGTAGGCTCTTGTACAGCTGCCATCAGCCCAATATTGCTGTGGTCGGCTTCAAGCCGCAGCCCGTGGGGTATGCCACTGTCACCTCCGGCATTAAAATCATAGACAATAAAGTGATGGGAAAAGGTGCCGATCTTCATATCAAGCCGCGTGACGTCCTGATCGGCCGGTAGGTCGAGCTCATACTTTTGAAAAAACTCCACTTCGCCGCCCGGCTCAATGTAGAAGGGGCCCATTTTAACCTGAAAGCCCTCTCCGGGTGCAGGCGCGGGCGGCGGGCCGTCCGGGAAGCTCTGAATAGCGTTGCCGCTGTAGTATTCTTCGAGCAGGGTTTCCTCCACTACTTCCCCCTCTGCCGGTGCCCCGAAGAGAATCCACTGCCGGAGCAGCTCTTTTTCCACATCCGTTAACGGTTCGTGGCCGGCCGGCGGCATTGCCTGCCCTTCCTGCGCGCTCAGTGCGAGCGTAGGCTCAAGCCCCCGGTTGATTTTTCGGAAGAGAAAGCTCTTGTCGGGCCGCCCCGGATAAATCAGTGCATTGCCGGCAGCCAGGGCAGCGGCATTGGCAGGGGTGCCGTTGTAAATGGTTTGGAACACGTCAGCGGCGCGTTCTTCCACGCTGCTGCCTTGCCCCTGCAGGTCGAGCCCGGCCGCCGGGCTGCCGGAGCTGTGGCACTGTATACAGTTGTCCTGCAGGATTTGGTAAACGCGCATGCCGGTAGACTGCGCGGAAAGCAGGCAGGGCAGCAGTAGGATAAGTAGTGTAAAGCGGGTCATAAGGTGTTGGTTTTAGGAAATTAGACCATAGGAAAGGAGCAGCGTTTAAACGCCATCCTCATAGCGGGAAAGATAATCCGCTACGATGCGGTCGATAATGTCTTTGAGGTAAGTGCGCTCGTTGCGGGCGATATGCTGCAGCCGCTCGAGCTTTTCGGGGTCGAAGGTAAGGGTGACCCGTTTGGCCCGTACCGCATCATCGGTCAGGGGTTCGGCATCTACGGTGCTGCGGATGAGGGAGTCGAGCCCGCCCATCGGGCGGCGGCTGCGCTTTTTGACGGAAACGTTTTTTCCCTTTGCAGGTGCCGGCTTATTGCGGCGCCGTTCCTCCAGCTGCTGTTCCAGGCTCTCGTCGAATGCATCCTGTAGAAAAGCCTGCAGGTCGGAGGAAAAGTCCTTGCCGGAAGAACGCTTGGCCGGTTTTTTATCTTTGGCAGGCTGCCGCTCGTCCTGCAGGGCGTCATCTGCCCCGAAGATGCTCTCCATGCCTGCTGTAAATTTCTTTTTGCTCACGGTTTTGGTTTTTTCCGGGCATGTTTGCCCGTTTGCTACGCATGTGGTTCTCTCTGCTACTGTTCCAACTCGCTTTCTTCCAGGGCTTGTTCGGACTGCTCTACTCTTGCCAGTATTTCTTTGCTGAGGCTGAGGTAGTCTTCGGCGCCGGAGCTGTTTTTGCTGTATTCGAATATGTCTTTGCGCTGCGCCGGCGCTTCCGCCAGAGCCACATTATCTCGAATCCGGGTATCGAATACAAGCTTTCCGAAATACTTCGTGATGGTTTCCACGACGTCCCGGTTGAGTACTTTGCGATTGTCATACATAGTGGCCACTACGCCGCCGATCTGCAGGTTCCTGTTGAGGCGCATCTTTACCTTTTGGATGACTTGCTTAATCTTAGCCAGGCCCTGCATCGCCAGGAACTCCGTTTGCAGCGGTA